>NZ_JAUBOJ010000264.1:0-10645 GCF_036700185.1 Microcoleus sp. BM001215392
CAACTGTCAACTGTCAACTGTCAACTGTCAACTGTCAACTGTCAACTGACTTACCACTTTCCTGACATCGCGCCTTTGAGCCTCAATTCTTCTCGACTGACTAGAGCTTCGTAGTAATCGGGTTTGATTTCTAGGGCGACTCCGTAGGAGCTAATGGCGTCTTGAGTTCGCTGCAATTTTTGTAAAATGTCGCCGCGCTGCGCCCAAGCTTCCCAGTTGTCGGGCTTGAGTTGAATCACTTGGTCAAAAGCGACGAGTGCTTCGGAATATCGCTGCATTTTACCTAGCAGCAAACCTCGGTTTACCCAGCCTTGATAGTTGTCAGCCCAGATAGTAATGGCTCGATCGTAGGATGATAGTGCTGGTTCGTACTGCTCTAAGTTTGACAGGGCGTTGCCGCGTTTCAACCATGCTTCAAAGTTGTCTGGGACGATTTTGATAACGCGGTTGTAAGCTGCGACGGCTTCTTCGTAACGCTGCAATTTTTCTAGGGCGGCTCCTTGCTGCAACCCTACTTTTGAGGTTGTTTCTGCTTCGGAACTCAGAGAAATTACTTTGTCAAAACAGGCGATGGCTTCTTCGTATTGCTGCAATTTTTCGAGAGCTTCGCCTCGCAAATTCCAAGCTTCTAGAAAATTACCTTCAATTTGTAGGGCATTGCTGTAAGCGATAATCGCGTCTTTGTAGCGTTCCAATTTTGCTAGGGCTATGCCTCTACCCAGCCAAGCTTCGGGGAAATTGGGATTGATTTGAATGGCTCGATCGAATGCCCAGATCGCGCCTTCATAATCTCTTGATTCTGAGAGTGTTTGACCGCGCCCGATCCAGGCTTCTGGATAAAATGAATTAATTTCAATTGCCCGATCGAAACAAGCAATTGCGCCGTCGCGCCAGTGGTGGCTCAGGGCTATTCCTTTATAAAACCAGGCTTCGCAGTCGTTGGGTTGCAGTTGCAGGACACGATCGTAAGCTGTGACTGCTTCGCCGTATTTGTGCAATTTGGCTGAAGCAATGCCCCGATTGAACCAAGCCAGTGTGTTTTGTGGTTGCAGTTGAATGGCGCGATCGTAAGAAGTGACAGCTTCTGCGTAGCGTTCTGCCTTCATCAGGGCCAAACCTCTGTTCAGCCAAGCTTCCCAGTTGGTGGGGACGAGTTTGAGGGCGCGCTCGTAGGCTGCCACAGCCTCAGCGTAGCGCTCTGCTTGCAACAACACGCTGCCTTGCCGGTACCACATCGCGGGTAAATTTGGATGTATTTGGGTGGCTCTTTTGTAGCAGCTTGCTGCGGCCTCCCATTCTTGTAATTCTTCTAAAACTCTGCCCCGCTGATACCAAGCTTCGTGTTTTTCTGGGTTGATTTGAATTGCTCGATCGAATGCCGCGATCGCGTCTGAGTGATTCTGCAAGCTTAAGAGTGCCGTCCCGCGCAGCATCCAAGCCCAATATTCTTCTGGATCGATCGCGAGCGAGCGATCGCAGCAGGCGACTGTTTCTGCCCAAGAGTGCAGTTGCTTGTATGCTTTGCCCAGATTCAGCCACGCGCGGGCCCACTCTGGCTTAATTTGCACGGCTTTTGAGTAGCAAATAACTGCTGCTTCGTACCTTCCCGATGCGTAGTGTCTGTTGCCCCGATCGTAATCTGGAAGTGCTGCCAAAATTCTTAAAATCGGCGGCAGGAGAGCTGGTTGGGGGTTTGAGGAGTTTTCTGTGGCCGAAGTTGAGAGGTCTGGCATACGCCTTGCTATATAAAAGATTTAATGGGATAAGAAGCTGGCGGTCTTATATATTAACTTACGGTTTTGTTAACTCGCTGTTGTTTTAAAACCAACTTATCATATCAGGTCGATCGCTATTCAGTATTGTTACCTGAAAAAATAATACTTTTGTATAAAATTATGCAACGATCTCAACATCCGTATACCGCCGTACAATACAGTTAGGAAAAAATCAATATGTGCTGAGCCAGTTTTAACACCGAATTTAATATGCAAATTACGCACGCGCTTTTAGATTTCACGGACTGTTTGACAGATTGTGCTCAGGGGTCGATCGGCTCTCGCCCCAATTATTGGTATGAAGGGCTTTGTCCTCAAAGCGGCGAGTTGCTGAGACTCCCGCGCACTCGAATGTCTGAAGAGATCGCCCGGGGTTTGATGGAGTATCTGGCGGCTGAGGATTCCTACGCTGTTGAGGGCAAGATGTACGGCATTTTGCTGGTATCCATGCCTTGGGGGGAACAGCGGATACTCAAAGCTTTTTCGGGGCTGCTCAACGGTTGCAGCGTTGTTGACGGGTGGGTGCCACCGATTCCAGGGCGAGATCGAGTTGCTTTGAACGAAGCGGGCACGTTAACTCGATTGGAGGCGATGAAACAGGAACTTATTGCACTGAATCAACTCCCGCAGCGACAAGAGTATCAAACTTTATTGGGCGAGTTTGAATTGCAATTGCAAGTTTTGAGCGAACGGCACCGCAATTGCAAGCAGCAGCGAGACGAACAACGCCAGTTGCTGTGTCAAACTCTCTCACCAGAAAAACTAGAAATTAGCCTCGAAGAACTGAATCAAGCCAGCCGTTTAGAGAAAATTGAACGCAAGCAATTGAAACAGCAGCGGGATCAAACATTGGGGCCGCTAAAACAATTAATTGAAGCTGCTGACGGGCGAATGCGGGTGCTAAAACAGCAGCGAAAAGAACTTTCCCGCGAACTTCAGGCGCAAATGCACGAGGCTTATACCCTGATGAATTTTGGCGGGGAATCGCGATCGCTCTCCTCATTGATGCCACCTAATTCAATTCCCACGGGTACCGGCGACTGCTGCGCGCCAAAATTGCTGCACTGCGCTGCGGTACACAATCTCAAGCCGCTAGCAATGGCTGAGTTTTGGTGGGGGCCGCCATCGGGTGACAAAGTTCCGGGAGAATTTTACGGCGCTTGCAGCGATCGGTGTCAACCGTTGATGGGTTTTTTGCTGTCAGGATTGGCTCAAAATCACAGTGTTTCAGAACCTCTGGCGGGGGTAGAGGCTCCCTTGTGGGGCGGGCATGGAGGCCACCCGACAATTGATCGTCGATCGCGTGGAACGGGCATCGAACCCGCTGCCGATTGCGAGCAAATGCTACCGATTGTTTATGAAGATAAATGGTTGATTGCGATCGACAAACCCTCGGGGTTGCTGTCAGTTCCCGGTCGTTATTTAGAAAATCAAGATAGCGTTTTGAGTCGCTTGCGGAACTTGCTACCAGACGGGTTAGAACTGACTGCGGTGCATCGGTTAGATATGGAAACATCTGGGATTTTGCTGCTGGCGCGGGACAAAGAAACTGCCAGTCAAATCAGGCAGCAATTTGAGAAACGGCTGATTCACAAAGTTTATGAAGCAGTGCTTTCAGGGACTGTCAACCTAGAGTGTGGGACGATCGAACTGCCGCTAAAAGAAGACTCGGAAAATTCCTTGCTCCAGCAAGTTAATTGGGAGTGCGGAAAACCCAGTGTTACTGGCTTTAAAGTAATGGCGAAACAGGGAAAGTACGATCGCGTGGAGTTTTTGCCGCTGACTGGACGCACCCACCAGTTGAGGGTTCATGCGGCCGATGTTCGAGGCTTGGGAATGCCGATTTTGGGCGATCGACTGTACGGATGTCGGGCCTGTACAAGCCGGCTGCACTTGCACGCGCGGGAACTGTCCTTCGAGCACCCGCAACGGCGAGAATGGCTGCACTTGCAGGTGGCGACGCCTTTTTGAGCTTGGGGCGATCGCGAGTGCGATCGATATTTGTAGAATTACAAGCATAGGAATCTCAACTCGCCTCTGTTGAGGAAACATTAAAATGGTACAGACTCCGACTAAAACCCTTACCCTAGAACAGTTTCTCAAGCTGCCGGAGACCGAACCCGCCAGCGAGTACATCAATGGACGCATCATCCAAAAACCAATGCCACAAGGAGAACACAGTGCAGTTCAGACTGAATTGGCACCTGCCATCAACTCGGTTGTAAGATCCCAGAAGATTGCACGAGCTTTCTGTGAACTCCGCTGCACTTTTGGTGGGCGATCGATCGTACCCGATATTTCTGTATTCTTGTGGAACAGGATTCCTCGCAAGGAAAATGGTGAAGTCGCGAATGTTTTTGCAATCGCCCCTGATTGGACGATCGAAATTCTTTCGCCCGACCAAAGCCAAACAAAGGTAATTAAAAATATTCTACATTGCTTGGCTCACGGAACGCAGATGGGCTGGCTGATTGACCCATCCGAGCAATGTGTATTTGTTTATTTGCGCGATCGACCAACAGCATTTTATGATGAACCGGGTTTACTGTTACCAGTGCCAGAATTTGCCAGAGAATTCAATCTGACAGTTCAAGGTTTATTTAGCTGGCTGCTGGAGTAACTAAAAGTTTGGCAGTAGTTCACCAAGATATTTAGCGATCTAGCTTTGGTTGAGATTTGGCTCATATTTATTGATGTTAAAGCCCTCGTCTGCCGCTGGCCGTTGATAGTACGCAGTGATACACGCAGGCTATATCTGTAGGGTGTACCACTGCGTACCTTAGCAATAGATATGCCCATGGAGATTTGTTAGCAAGTCCTGTTTAAGTTATCTTGAAAAGCGATCGAACTCCGATTGCTCAAATCATTCAGTAAAGGACAGATCGAGATTATGACGGCTCAAACAACATCTTCACTCCTCCTGAGTCCCTTCAAATTGGGAGATTTATCCTTAAAAAACCGTGTAGTGATGGCACCGATGACGCGGGCGAGAGCTGGTGAAACGCGGATGCCCAATGCTTTGATGGCCGAGTATTACGCTCAGCGGGCCAGTGCTGGTTTGATCCTCACAGAAGCTACGGTGATTTCTGCTCAAGCTAACGGTTGGCTGAATACTCCCGGTATTTATTCAGACGAGCAAGGGGAAGCTTGGAAACAAGTTGTAAATGCAGTTCATGGCTGCGAAACACCGATTTTCATACAGCTTTGGCACTGCGGGCGAGCTTCCCACAGCAGTTTTCAGGAAAACAATCAATTGCCAGTTGCACCGTCGGCTATCAAGATTAATGGAGAAGGAATTCATAGCCCTGCCGGCAAACAAGCCTATGAAACTCCCCGCGCTTTAGAAACAGATGAAATACCGCTGGTTGTAGCAGATTATCGCCTGGCGGCAGAACGGGCAAAAAACAGTGGTTTTGATGGTGTAGAAATTCACGGGGCTAACGGCTATTTAATTGATACGTTCCTGCAATCCAAAACTAATCACCGCACCGATGTCTATGGTGGTGCAGTCGAAAATCGCTACCGTTTTCTTCAGGAAATTGTGGAGGCAGTTTTGACAGTATTCCCGGCGGATCGAGTGGGAGTTCGGCTTTCTCCCAACGGTGTTTATAATGATATGGGTTCTCCCGATTATCGGGAAGATTTTCTGTATTTTGCGGGACAGTTAAATAGCTACAATCTAGCTTACCTTCACCTGGTTGACGGTCTGGCTTTTGGCTTTCACCAATTGGGAACGCCGATGGTGATAGGAGAGTTTCGGGATGTGTTTTCCGGGCCGCTGATTGGCAACTGCGGGTACAGTCAAGAACAGGCGCAAACGGCTTTGAGCAGCAAAGTTGCGGATTTAATTGCTTTTGGTCGGGATTTTATCAGCAATCCGGATTTGGTAGAGCGTTTTGCTGGCGGTTGGCCGCTGAATCCGCCGGCCCAAGTGGGTGTCTGGTATTCTTTTGGGCCTGAAGGTTATATTGATTTCCCTACTTATCAGGAATCGGCGGCTATTTCTTGATGAGGTTCGCAGTGAAGAGTTTGAATGGGACTGGGATGCGGCAGGATCGAATTTTTTGAAGCTGGAAAAATCTGCTCCCTTGTCGATCGCCAGTTTAGACAGTTGAGATCCAGAACATTTGGGCCTATCCTATTAACCTGAGGACATCTCAAAACATCCGAGCTGCTAGCTGGGATGTTTTGAGCCTCACAAAAATAATCAATCGCGATCGAAGTATTTTTAATAAAATGGCAGAAAATCACAAGTCAACAGTTATCATCACCGGCGCATCCTCCGGCGTCGGCTTGTACGGCGCCAAAGCCCTTGCAGACAAAGGATGGCACGTAGTCATGGCCTGTCGCGACGTGCGCAAAGCGGGAGACGCAGCCCAAGAGTTGGGCATTCCTCAAGGCAGTTTTTCGATTATGCAGGTTGACTTAGGCGATTTGGAAAGCGTGCGCCGCTTTGCGAGGGAATTCAAGGCCAGCGGCAGGTCTTTAGACGCTTTGGTGTGCAACGCGGCTATCTATTTGCCTTTGATTAAGGAACCGCTGCGCAGCCCGGAGGGTTACGAGTTGACGATGACTACGAATCACCTCGGTCATTTTCTGCTGTGCAATCTGATGATGGATATTATGAAACCTTCGTATTATCAAGATGCCAGAATCGTGATTTTGGGAACGGTGACTCACAATCCAGACGAGTTGGGCGGGAAGATTCCGCCGCGCCCGGATTTGGGCAAGTTTGAGGGCTTTGAAGCGGGTTTTAAAGACCCGGTGTCGATGGCTGATGGCAAGAAGTTTGAACCGGTCAAGGCTTACAAAGATAGCAAAGTTTGCAACGTGCTGACGATGCGGGAACTGCACCGCCGCTTTCACGAATCGACGGGGATTAGTTTCACTTCGCTGTACCCGGGATGTGTTGCGGATACGCCGCTGTTCCGCAATCACTATCCTTTATTTCAGAAGCTGTTCCCGCTGTTTCAGAAGAATATCACGGGCGGTTACGTGTCGCAGGAGTTGGCGGGCGAAAGGCTGGCGATGGTGGTTGCAGATCCAGAATACAAGCAATCTGGGGCTTATTGGAGTTGGGGAAACCGCCAGAAAAAAGATGGTAAGTCTTTTGTCCAGAAGGTTTCTCCGCAGGCGCGCGATGATGAGAAAGGGGAGCGGATGTGGGAGTTGAGCGCTAAGTTGGTGGGTTTGGCTGAGGGATCTCAAATGGGTGCGGGTGCTGGTGTGGGCCGTTCTGCATAATTCAGGGCTGATGCACCAAAATCAACCTTGAACCAAAAACCCGGTTTCTACGAGTTTTGGGTTTGGTAAGGAGGAATCTGGGAAGAAACCGGGTTGTTGAGAGGAGTGGGCGCACTTGAACCAAAAACCCGGTTTCTACGAGTTTGGGTTTTTATTTTGTCGATCGACTTACAGGATATTTGTTCGGATCGGAACCCGGTTGATGCGTAAGTGTTGGGGTTGAACAGCCGTCGATCGAGCTTTGGTTGTTAGCGGTTGCGAAACTGTTGGCGGCGACGGCTGTTGCCTTTTTTGCGGTTAAGATTGATTTCAAGTTGAGGGCGCTTAATTCCTGAAAATATTTTTACCAAATTATGCGAGATAATTATATCCTATGGCTTGTCAATCGCAAAAACTATTTTTAATCGCCGGAATATTTGGGTTAGTTTGGTTGGGAAAACCAGCTAAAACATCTGCGAGCAACGTTGACATTTTGACTTCAAATGTTGAGGATTTGGCAGCAGCTAGAAGTGGAGCCGATCGACCTTGGCGAGCCACTGACACCAATCTTGACACCGGCCAAGAGTTGAGAAAGGCCGATCCAGAAACTCAGTTAGCCGATCGAATTCCAGACTTGCAGCCGGAAGTTGCAAATTCAGACGGCGGTGCCTTCAGCACCAAAACTGAAGAAACCGAGCTTTCTGAGTCGGAGCGAAAGCTAGAAACAAGTATGAATGCCGATCGAGACTCGCAACAAATCTCAAATCCGGCGACATCGGAATTAGTTCCCAGCGATCTCGCTGTACCCGCAAGGAATCCGAGCGCACAGCCACCGTTGAATTACGATCGCGCGATCGGTCAACTGCCGAACCCAATTCAACCCAGAGAGCCAGAATTACCTGCACCAACACTGCCGGAATCTCCGCAGCCGTCTCCCCTCCAACCAACTCCCCTAACACCAGTTCCCGGCGACAGCAGACCGGAGATTCCGGGTACAATTCGGGTTTCGCGCTTTGAATTTGAGGGGAACACGGCTTTTAGCGATCGCGAACTGGCAGAAGTTACGCAACAATTTGCGGGGCGCGACATCACCTTTGCGGAACTGATCGCAGCAGAAGCAGCCGTCACTCAAAAATACGTAGCAGCGGGATACATCAATTCCGGGGCTGTAATTCCAGCGAACCAAACCTTTCCCAGATCGGGAGGTGTGGTAAAAATTCGGATTGTCGAAGGCGGATTAGATGAAATTGCGATCGCTGGAAACAGGCGCTTGAATGCCAATTACGTGCGATCGCGCTTGCAGCGGGCCACCAGACGGCCGCTCAACCGCGATCGGCTGCTAGAAGCCTTGCAAAGGCTGCAACTCGACCCTTTGATTGCCAATGTTTCCGCGGAATTGCAAGCGGGAAGCCGCCCGGAAAACAGCCGTTTGGAAGTGCGGATCAAAGAAGCAGACAGCCTCAGTGGCGAAGTTTTCTTAGACAACAATCGATCGCCAAGCGTCGGCAGTTTTCGGCGCGGAGTGCGGATAAATCAAGCAAATTTGATTGGTTTGGGCGACGGATTAGAGCTATCCTACGCTAACACCGACGGCAGCAACGAATTCAACGGCAGCTACACAGTCCCCGTCAACGCGCGCAACGGCACGATTCGGTTTGCGGCAAGCGCTGCGAGCACTAACGTGATCGAGGAACCCTTCAATGCTGCCGAAATCGAGGGGAAATCGCGGACTTACGAGTTAACTTACCGACAGCCGATCGTGGAACAGCTCGATCGCACTTTAGCTGTAGGAGTGACTGTTTCGCGGCAAGAAAGCGATACATTCCTGTTGGGAGAAAGATTTGCGCTGTCAGCGGGAGCTTCCGAGCGCGGCGAAACGCGGGTTTCGGCGGTGCGGTTTTTTCAAGAATACGTGCAGCGGAATACTCGACAAGTGATCGCAGCGCGATCGCAGTTTTCCATCGGTACCGATTTTTTAGGCGCGACTGTGAATAACAGCAGCCCAGACAGCCGCTTTTTAGCGTGGCGCGGACAAGCGCAGTACGTGCGGCTGCTCGGGCCAGAAACCTTGCTGATAGTGCGTTCCGACATTCAATTTGCCGATCGCCCGCTGCTTTCTCTCGAACAAATCGGCATTGGCGGCGTGCAAAGCGTGCGCGGATACCGGCAAGATTTGCTGTTAACTGATAGCGGTGCGATCGCTAGCGCGGAGGTACGAATTCCGGTGTGGCGGGCGCCGCAAGTCAAAGGATTGTTGCAAGTTGCTCCGTTTGTCGATTTTGGGGTAGGCTGGAACCATTCCGGAGACAAACCGAGTGCTGATTCTGACAAACTGCTGGGTGCGGGTTTAGGGCTAATTTGGCAGATGGGCGATCGGTTGAACGTGCGCTTAGATTATGGTATTCCTTTGATCAATGCCGGAGGGGGCGATCGAACTTTCCAAGAAAAAGGCATCTACTTTCGGATTAATTACTTTCCTTTCTAACCATAAAATAGGATCGAGCGTGAGGACTTCAGTCCGCATTTGGAGAAAACTCGCATTCCGAACGATCGAACCATGCCTCAAATATCACCTAGTTAATACAAGAGAGTTAGTCTTATGGTTCAGACAAAAACCAAATTAACATTTGCAGACTTTCTGCAAAACTATCCAGATGGATCGGGTATCTACGAACTTGTAAATGGGGAGATTGTCAAAGTGGAAGCAACCAGAGCTCATAAAAATGTGGCAAGATTTCTAGTATTTGGCTTTAACGATGAAATCAGGCGCTTGGGACTTGACTATATTGTTGACAAAGATATAGTCTTCAGAACCGTAAAAGCTTCAGGACAAGAGCAAGGCAGAAATCCTGATGTTGGCGTGGTTAAAGCCTCAGTATGGAACAGCAATGCACTCGGTTACGGAGCGCTTACCGAACCGATCCAATTAGCAGTAGAAGTTACCTCAACCAACTGGGAAGACGACTATGTTGACAAGCTAGATGAGTATCAACGGCTCGGCATTTGCGAGTATTGGATTGTGGACTATTTGGCGATCGCTTCTCGGGCTTATCTCGGCAATCCCAAAGTTCCCACAATTTTCGTTTACTCCTTAGAAAATGACCGCTATGTAGTTCAAAGTTTTACAGAAAAAGAAAGGATTATCTCTAAAACTTTTCCCGAACTAGAAATCACTGTAGAGCAAATTTTACTCAGCAGCCAAGTTTAAAATCTTTCTTATCGATCGGGCAAGTCTGCTACACTGCTGATGAGGGATTGTATCTGCTGCGGCTCGGGGGTTCAGAGGCTAGCGTTGGCACCGATTGGGAGCTAAATTTGAGCAACGTTCGATGTTCGGGCGATCGCGCGGATGACACCAACAAACATCTACGCCAGCAACGTTCGATGTTCGGGCGATCGCGCGGACGACACCAACAAACATCTACTGTTATACCAAATATTTTAACTTGAGGCGATCGTCATGACTAATTACCAATTGCCAATCAGCCATCAAATTTACTTTTTCCTGATTAATTTTTACTTGTTACTTCTGGCTTCCCCAGCCCGCGCCCAAATCGTCCCCGACGGCAGCTTAGGCGCCGAAAGTTCGCGGATTGTTCCAGATACAATCAACAATTTACCCTCAGATAGAATCAGCGGCGGCGCCA
>NZ_JAUBOJ010000265.1:0-10633 GCF_036700185.1 Microcoleus sp. BM001215392
CGGTTGGATATTTCCATTTGAGAAATTTTGCCTAATTTGCGATCGCCCTTTACACCTCCGTTTTGACGCTGATAACCAGCTACACGCTGAAGCAGAACCTGCGATCGCATTTGCGGACGGCTACAGTTTATACTTTCATCACGGCGTTAAATTGCCGGAACAATACGGAAAAGTACATCCCGATTTGTGGCAAGCAGAATGGCTTTTATCTGAAGACAATGCCGAATTGCGTCGATTGTTAATTGAGAGAATTGGTTACGATCGCATTTGCCAACAACTCCAAGCAGTAGAATTAGATAGTTGGCAAGAATACACGCTGTTAAAAATCGATAACGCTGATATAGAGCCGATTTACTTGTTAAAAATGACTTGTCCTAGCACGGGATTTATTCATGCTTTGCGAGTGCCGCCAAATGTAGTATCAGCACAAGAGGCAATTCGCTGGGTAAATTGGGACGTTGACTCAGAGGAGTTTTCCGTGCAAACTTAAAGATTTGTCATTACCCACAAGCCCTAAGCGGGGTTTAAACCCCTGGCTCAAAGCTAAAGTCCGTTAAAACGGACTGCTAATATTAACATATACGATAAATTAACAGCAAATATTTTCTCAAAAGGCGATATCATTTTTTAATTTCAGTCGGTTTCAACCGACTTAAGCTTTGAGGCCGGGGTTTAAACCCTGGCCGGACTATTCGCTAGTGCCATACCTGCAATGAAAATGAAACGTACAATTGCAATACCTGCAAGAATTTACGCAATCTTAACAGCACTAATTTTAATTTTGTTTCTCTCTCCATTCCCTGCTTTGGCGCAAGGAATACCCGCACCGCAACCAGGCCCAACTAACCCCCAAGAACTAGAACTTTTCATTGATGATTATTTTGCCCAGGAGATGAGTAAAGAGCACGTTCCGGGTGCGGTGTTTACTCTGGTAAAAGATGGCAAAATATTTTTTAGCAAAGGCTACGGCTATGCTGATTTAGAAAAGAAAATACCTGTCTCGCCAGACAAAACGCTGTTTCGCGTCGGTTCTATCTCCAAGCTATTTACAGCTACAGCAGTCATGCAATTAGCGGAACAAGGTAAACTCAATTTAAATGATGATGTTAACAAGTATTTAAAACACTTTAAAATTCCCAATACCTTCCCCAAACCGATCGCATTTACCAACCTCTTGACTCACACCGACGGTTTCGATGCGGGATGGGGTATCGGTGCATTCGCCCGCAGCGCATCGCAGATGAAACCCTTAGGTGATTTTATCGCAAAACGGCTGCCGCCCCGCATTCTGCCGCCCGGTGAAGTATTTCTCTACAGCGACGTGGGAATAAATTTAGCGGGCTATTTAGTCGAACAAATTTCTGGGATTCCCTTCGCGGAATACATTGACAAAAACATCTTGCAGCCGCTGAATATGCGCCGCACCAGCTTTGTACAACCGCTGCCGCCTCAATTGGCATCGGATTTGGCTGTAGGCTACAAATACAAGGATGGGGCTTATCGGCGAAGACCTTTTGCATATAGCAGCACTGTTCCCGGTAACACGCTGATGGCTACAGCTACAGACATAGCACATTTTGCGATCGCCCATTTGCAAAACGGCCGTTACGAAAACGCCCGCATCTTAAAGGAAGCTACAGCAACAGAAATGCACCGGCGCCAATTTGCACAGTATCCAGGTATGGTAGGTTCCGCCTACGGATTCTTTGAACGAGTGCTAAACAAACAGCGGACAATTTCACACGGAGGCCGCCATGCCGGATATACTAGCGAATTGTATTTACTGCCCGATCGCAATTTAGGATTTTTCATTTCTTGTAACAACAATCCTACACCTTTAGCAGATAAATTAGTTAACAATTTTTTAGATCGCTACTATCCCCCAGACAAGATATTAAAACCCATTCCCCAACGCATCAACAGTTCTCAAGCACACTTGCAAAATCTCAGCGGCAACTATCGCTACGTTCACTATCCCCACCGCACTATTGAAAAGCTAGCCGCAATTTTCGGAGAAGCGGCGGAACTTCGGACTTTTGCCGGTCAAGATGGAACGTTATCGCTTTGGGTGCCAGAATTTAAGTCAGTTGAAATCAAGCCGCTGTTATTTCGCTTTCTTTACTCGAACAATCTCATGGGATTTCGGCAGGAAGATGGACGGCGAATCACTCATATGTTTCTCGGTGAATCAGTTTATGATTCTCTAGAAAAGTTAAGCTGGTTTGAAACTAACGATTTTCAGTTGAAGTTAGCGATTTTCTGCACGCTAATATTCTGCTGCACTTGCATTGTAGCCCTCGCTCGCCACCTGCAAAAACCCACTTTACCTCGCTCGAAAATAGCTCGTTTGGGACTGTTTTTAGCTGTTTTAATCAGTGGCTTAAATTTAGTATTTTTAATTGGCACGGGTTTGGTTTTGTCTCAAGCTGATTTTTGGGAGTTATTCTTTGGACTGCCGGGAATATTTAGGTTGTTGCTGTTGATTCCACCGATTAGCACTTGTCTGACACCGGGATTGATTGTGTTAGCATTTCTTACTTGGAAAAATCGCGGCTCTCTAATTTGGAAAGTTTATTACTCTTTAATTGCGCTGGCTGGCTGCGGATTTGTATCAATTTCGATCAACTGGAATCTTTATAGCCCTCGATTGTAAGTTAAATCTTGACTAAAAGCTCGACGATTTTATGCCAATCTAAAAAATCATTAATAGAATGTTTTTTGTTGAGTTTTTTTGCTCAAATATTGTCGTGGTGGTGCGTCGCTAGCTAGATTTTCCGTCTGTTTTTGCATACAATCAATGGAGCCACCCCCTAGCAATACTGGGTGTTCGCGAGCATTGACGTAGAATATAATCTGTTGTATAATAGAATGTTATAAAATTCCCAGCTTGCAACTCAAATGATTGAATCAACTGAGAAACGCCAAGTTCGCCGAGGTCGCATTTTCCCGGAACGCCGGAGTTCTCCAGAAAAAATCGCTCAAGGAATTGCTCAAAGAACAGAATTAGGCAAGCGATGCCGCCAAATATTCGATCGCATTTGCCCGCAGTTGATGCCTACTCATTACAACTGGTTTATCGCCATTGATGCAGAAACTGGCAACTACTTGCTCGATTCCAAGTTCGATGGATTGATGCAACAAGTGAAAATTCATTATCCCAGCAACGGCAAAGTTAGGCTAACTACTTTTCGGCTAAACGAACAGGGATACTGCGGCTTAATATGATTTCTGGTCGGTTTGGGGAACGGGGAGAACTGATTTTCGAGATTGAATTAGTGGCAGCTAACGGAGAGCAAATTGCTGTTGATGTGCTGCTGGATACAGGATTCACGACAGGTTTCTTGGCAGTTCATGCTGATGATATTGAGGATTTAGGCTGGTCTATTTTAACTTCTGATGTTGAAATGCAAACGGCAAGAGGAACGGAATATTTTGATATTTATGAAGGTCGGGCAATTGTTGACGGTCGAGAGTTTATTATTTCCGTTCATGTAGGCCCGCAACTACCTGAAATTCTATTCGGCCGTCAGTGGCTGACGCTAATGAAGCTGGCGATCGATGAAAGAAATGGAATTTTAACTTTAGAATATGCGGGAGAGTGACATTTGCTGATATTTGCGATCGTCTTAATCCATAAAACTCTAATCAACATTGGCCCTGTGCCACTTAAAATGGTGGAATGCACAAACCATCAATTTAAGAAAAACTGTTAATAAGATAAGAAAGAAGCCCGCCTTCAGTCAAAGGTGGGCTAAATTCATGCCAGCTTACCGACAGCTAGGCAATCGGGTCTCTTAGCGGATTGACGTAAAAGTTGAGAAAAAGATCCTAATCTTCCGGAAAAACTTATCCCCAACAATTAAGCTTCAGTTTACCCAAGCAGATGAGGAAAATTTCGCACGCAGCGATGTTTTCCTGCAATTGGGGAAATGCTGGAGCTTTATTTTGCCAGCAATTCCCAATCTGAAAGGGTTTAAGCGTCGTGATCGTGAGCAAAGCGGCGGAAGAGGAAGTCTAGGGCGTAGTTCCGCAAGTTGTAATATTCGGGATCTTCCATCATTTGTACCCGATCGCGCGGACGTGGGAAAGGAATCTCCAAAACTTCGCCAATCGTTGCTGACGGGCCGTTGGTCATCATCACCAGTCGATCGGCCAAAAACAGCGCTTCGTCAATATCGTGAGTAATCATTAACACTGTACAGCGGTGATCGTTCCAGATTTTCAGCAACTCTTCCTGCAATTCTTCCTTGGTAATTGCGTCGAGAGCACCAAAGGGTTCGTCCAAAATTAGCACCTTCGGACGAATTGCTAAGGCGCGGGCGATCGAAACCCGCTGTTTCATACCGCCGGAAATTTGCGGAGGTCTTTTCTCAGCAGCTTCTGTCAGTCCCACCATGGCCAAATGATCTTTGACGATCGCATTTTTCTCGGCTTTCGACTTCTCAGGAAATACAGCGTTAACGGCAATGTAAACGTTTTCAAACACAGTCCGCCAAGGCAGCAAAGCATAACCTTGAAACACTACCATGCGATCGGGGCCTGGCTTTTCGATCCGCTCCCCGTTAATCGACACGGTTCCCTCGCTGGGATGGCTAAAACCGGACACCATATTTAACAGTGTTGACTTACCACAACCGGAGTGTCCGATCAGAGTAATAAACTCTCCCTCCGCTACGGTCAAGTTAACGTTTTCTAATGCTCTATAACCGTTTGGATATACTTTATGAACATTGTCCATCACCAAAAAAGGCTGGCGGCGATCGTTCGGTTGCTGGATCTGGGTTTTGGTGTTCGTCTGGTTGACAGCAGTATTAATCATGGGTTTGAGAAGCCGTTAGTGGGTGATTAGCGATAGCAAATAATGGAGTTTTGAATGGTGAGCTGCGAGTTGAGACTGTAGATTTGCGAGTTCCCTGTATATTTTCAGTATTGAGTTTTAATTGTCAGACTTTTGCATCAATTATATAATTGTGCCGCTTCACTCTCAACAATGCAATCAATCACTTTGATTTCTGATTCATTTTGTCTGACTTCTGAGTTAATAAGTCTCGGACAGGGGCGATCGAGAACCAAGCAATTTTTTCACCTTTTAATATCTCAAAACTCACAGAGCACCATTAGACATTGAGCCGGTGGAAAGCAGTCCACCGGCTGGGGCGGACACTCAACAGATCCTAAGCAGCTCTGCGGCCAGAATCCAGAATCACTTCAGCCATCGTGTAATCGCGTTTAATCGCTAGATTGTTGAGATAGCCGATCGGATCTTCAGCATTAAACACCGAGCCATCAAACAAACGGAGAGAACCCCGAGTGTAAGTAATATCAGACATTCCCAGCTCGCGCGCTGCGGTACTGAAGGGGCCGACTCGCACCACCCGTTCCAGAATTTCTACCCAGTTGCGGGGGAACACAGTATCGCCCCAACGCGCCATCTGTACCATGTGCCACAACTGTTCGGTACGGCTTGGGCGGTTCACCCCGTCGCCGGAGAACAAGTGGTGGGCGTATTCCCGCATCGGAGTATCCAGATTGCAAGCAGTAGATTTGGGATCGCCAATTTGGATGTAACTCTTGTCAGTGGCGACGTATTCCCGTCCTGACACAATTTCGGAAACTTCTTGAGCGTGGGCCGGATCGCTGCAATAGTGGCAAGCTTCTAGCAAAGCTTTCACCAGAGCAATGTGAGTGTTGGGGTAAGCATTCGCCCACTCTTCCCGAACTCCCAGAATTTTTGCCGGATGTCCAGGCCACAGTTCCAAATCCGTAGCCACGGTAAAGCCGACTCCTTCCATGGATGCGCGCAAGTTCCAAGGTTCGCCGACGCAGAAACCGTCAATAGTCCCGCCTTGTAAGTCCACGATCATCTGGGCTGGAGGGATGTTTTTGAGCAAAACATCGCGATCGGGGTCAATTCCGCCGGAAGCCAGCCAGTAGCGCAGCAGCAGGTTGTGCATCGATGAAGGGTGAACGATGCCCATGCGGTGGGTTTGCGCGGGGGTTCTGCGCAGCATTTCTTTGAAATCTGCCAGAGTGTAAATCCCTTGGTCGTAGAAGCGACGAGCCAGGGTAATTCCGTTGCCGTTGCGGCTCATGGTGAGGGCTGTAACGGTTGCTATGGGCTTCTCTTGGTGGCCTCCCAAGCTCAACCACGCTGCCATCCCTGAGGGCATTTGGGCTGCGTCTAGGTATCCGGCGGCGATGCCGTCTACGATGCCGCGCCAGCTTGTTTCGCGCACGAGATGCACTTCATCGAGGCCGTGTTTGGCAAATAAGCCTTTTTCTTTGGCGATCGCCAGGGGAGCGCAGGCCGCTAGGGGGATAAAGCCGAGTTCGAGGTTGACTTTTTCTAGGCCGTGGCGGGCGATCGCGGGTACTTTGCGCGCCCGCAGTTTTTTCACCCGTTTCTGCTGGTTGAGGAAGTAAATCATTTCGCTGCGCAGCGCGTAGTAGCTGGGGTGCGAGACTACTTCCATCCGTATGCGCGGGCGGGGGATGTCTACGTCGAGGATGCCGCCAATTTTCGATTCTGGGCCGTTGGTGAGCATGACGATGCGATCGCTCAGTAGCACTGCTTCGTCTACGTCGTGCGTTACCATCAAGGCGCTAATTTCGTACTCTTGGCAGATTTCCATCAACTTTTCTTGCAAGTTGCCGCGAGTCAAAGCGTCTAGGGCGCCGAATGGTTCGTCTAAGAGTAAGAGTTTGGGACGCAGGGCTAGGGCGCGGGCGATCGCCACGCGCTGTTTTTGTCCGCCCGACAGGAGTGCCGGTTGCTTCTCGGCGTGGGGCCCCAAGCCCACCATCTCAATGTGTTTTTGGATGATGTCGAGGCGCTCGGCTTTACCTAGGCCGCTCATTACTGAGTCTACGGCGAGGGTAATATTTTCTCTAACAGTCCGCCAAGGTAGCAGCGAATAGTTTTGAAACACCACCATGCGATCGGGGCCGGGCTGAGTGATTCTTTGTCCGTCGATCGTCACCAATCCTTCTGTGGGCAGATCCAAACCTGCCACCATATTTAGTAGAGTAGATTTACCGCAACCCGAGTGTCCGACTAAGGAAACAAATTCTCCTTTTTTAATTTCTAAGTCGATGCCTTTGAGGGCTATGTATGTACCGCCGTCTGTTAAATTAAATGTTTTTCCGACTTGTTCTACCGCAATCAAAACTGACATGGTTTTCTTGCCTTTCTTGTAGGTTTGTCCTTGATTTTTTGATTATTGTTGACTGTTGACCGTTAGCTTTTATATTATGCCGATCGCCCAACTGCAATAATGATATTGGTTCGTAGTGAGGACTTCAGTCCTCTTAAAAAGCTGAGGACTGAAGTTCTGCTAATCCTTTAACTCGTTACCAGGCACAGCCTAAGAACCAGTTAGCTCTTATCCACTCTCAACAGTTGTCAACGATCGACTTTTTTCAACTATTAACTGTCAACTGTCAACTGTCAACTGTCAACTGTCAACTGTCAACTTAGTTATTTGCCTTGAGAGGGAGCAATTTTTTGCTGCAACCATGCCATCAGGCGATCGAGCATCAAACCAACAGCCCCAATGTAGAACACCGCTAATAGAATTTCACTGATGTAGTTTTGTTGGTAAGCATTCCAAATAAAGAAGCCGATACCTGTAATCCCCGACATCACGATTTCCGCTGCAATAATTGCCAGCCAAGCCAAACCGATCGCAATTCTCAATCCGGTGAAGATATAAGGAAGCGCCGACGGAAACAAGATATTGATGTAATATTCCTTCCGAGAAAGTTGCAGCACTTTGGCTACGTTGTTGTAATCGTCAGGAATTTGACGGACACCTTCAGCCGTGTTGATCAAAATCGGCCAAACAGAGGTAATGAAAATCACGAACAAAGCAGCAGGTTCGTTTTGTTGCAATGCAGCCAGGGCGATGGGTACCCAAGCCAAAGGCGCTACCATCCGCAAAAACTGGAAAATTGGGTCTAAAGCCCTGTTCAGGAAGGGATTCGTACCTACCACAACTCCCATGCTAATGCCGACAGCGGCCGCGAGAGTGTAGCCTTTTGCTACCCGTTCCAAACTAGCCAGAGTCTGCCAAAATAAGCCGACTCCGTAGGTTTTGGAGTTCATGAAAGGATACATCAACAAAATCCGCGTCCGTTCGTCAGTCCAAACGCTAGTTGGGGGTGGCAACTTGATGATTCCAGTACCCGACAGGAATTGCCAAACTAACAGAAATCCTAAAAGTCCTAAAATTGGCGGCAATATATTTGAGGAGTTCTTCTTCCAAAACTCGCCAAACGCTCCTTGGACATCGACTCCGCCTCTCCGATTTGTGCTGACCGCCATCTTGCTAATCTCCTGTGTTTCTGCTGTTTTTTTTTCGAGACTAAGTTATGGGAAGCTTCTACCCATCACGCTTTTTTAATTGCCAAACTCTTGAGGTAATCTTCGGGCTTGTCCGGGTTAAATTCTTTGCCGTCAAAAAACTTCTCAACACCCCGAGTGGGTTTTGTGGGAATTTCACCATCAGGTACTCCGGCTAATTTAGCCGCTGCTTTCCACAAATCTTCGCGGTTAACTTTGCCGATGATTGCCTTAGAATCTGCCAAAGTTTTTGTTGGCAAGAAACCCCAGCGGACGCTTTCGGTTAAGAACCACAAATCATGGCTCTTGTAGGGATAGGAAACGTTGCCGACTGGATCCTTCCAGTACAGCGTACTCATGTTGAAGTCGTTGATTTCGGGCTTGCCGTCACCCATGACATACTTGCCTTCATAGGGAGGAAGCAACACTCCAGGAGCTACGTCAAAGAAGTTTTTGCCAGAAACAATCGACACCAATTCAGCACGATTTTCTGGTTTGTCGCACCACTGCTGCGCTTCAATTATTGCTGCTAACAGGGCTTCGGTAGCTTTGGGGTGTTTGTCTACCCAGTCGCCGCGAATTGCCAGGTATTCTTCTGGATGTCCTTTCCAGATTTCGGCAGTTAAAGCGGACAAGAAGCCAATTTTTTCTTTGACAATCCGTAGCGGCCAGGGGTCACCTGTACTGAAACCGTCCATGCTGCCGGTTTTCATGTTAGCCACGGTTTGGGCGGCCGGTACTGTTAGCAGTTCGACATCTGCGTCGGGATTGATGCCGTTAGCTGCTAGCCAGTAGCGAATCCACAAATCTTGGTTGGCTTTGGGAAAGGTGTAGGCTGCTTTGAAGGGCGTACCTGCTTTCTTGAGTCCGAGGATGTAGTCTTGGGCGGATTTTTCGAGTTTGAGTCCGAGACCTTTACCTTCATGTTTGGCAGCGATCGCAATTCCATTTCCCTGAGTGTTTAGCTGTAACAGCACGTACATCGGGATTTGGACGCTGTTTTTGGTGATCAGGCCTTTGCTGATCAAGTAGGGCATCGGCATTTGCCACTGGCCGCCGTCAATGCCGCCACCTGCAGAACCAATTTCTACGTTGTCTCGGGCCGAACCCCAGTTGGCTTGTTTGGCGACTTTGACATCTACCATGCCGTATTTGGCAAAGAAGCCTTTTTCTTGGGCAATAATTAATGGTGCTGATTCGACGATCGGGATATATCCCAATGTAATCTTCGTGCTTTCGATGCCTTCGACTCTTTTCTCATTGGCCACCGCAACTGCTGATGTGGCAGCAGGGACTCCTCCAGCCCCACCAGCACCTGAACCACCGCCAGCAGTAGCACCGGGTTCCGGGGGATTTCCCAAACAGCCTTTGAGCAGTATGGAACTGACAGCAGACGCACCTGCTGTAACTATAAATTTGCGCCGCGAAAAATTTTCTGAAAATTTTGTCATAGCCTAGCCTCGCTCCAATACATAATCTTCTGTAACGACATCACTGAAGTTTATCAAAGCGCTTTTTTATTGTTCGCTAGTTGGGTTTAGGGAACTCTTTTAAGCGCCGGCAAAGCAGGATGGAGCAGAAAAACTTATTGTTACTATAAGCTTTTGTGATATCCCTGCTGATTTGACTGTTTTGATTAACTCGATGTTGCGATCGACCAAGTTGCGTTAACTCGCCAGCAGCGAGCTCCACGTTTTCTTAGCTTGATTATTCAGTTTACCGTACTGTAGCTGTAATTATAAAACAAATATTAAATTTAAATGATAAGCATATGTTGTAGAATCTTGCGTTTTATTAAGTATTTCTTGGTGTTGCAGGCTGGTGCGACCTTCTAGCCCATATTTTGTCAAAAGCTTGCAGTGTAAGAGTTTGGGGAGTTTTCCGCCGCCGGAATTCTCATTTTTGTGAATAATTTGCCAAATCTCATACTTTTGGTAGGTTGACCAATTTTTAAAAATGTTGTATTCGCAGTTGAGGTGCTACCGAGCGATCGCCCCTAGGGACGGCGGGCTTATATGAGAAAAAAATGAGACAAAAAATGAAGTTTTGAGTAGAAAGCTGAGAGACTGACGGACAGCCAAATGCTCAAAATTCAAAATTGTCAAGTATTCAATTGTCGGTAAGTAGAGGGAAGAAGGAACAAGGAAGTCGTCAAGCGTGAAGAGGGAAGAAGAGAAATGGAAGTCGGTATGAAAGGCTTCGCTCAAGGCAAAAATAAGGAACAAGTCCGAGAGAGTATCCCGTTTTTGTAGGGGCTCTCGCATTCGCGCTGAAAATCTCTCGTATAGTCGA
>NZ_JAUBOJ010000266.1:0-10622 GCF_036700185.1 Microcoleus sp. BM001215392
AACAAATCTCAAATGGTAGAATCAGCAAAATTGGCGATCGCCCCGATCGTTTATCTACAAAATAGAGGTTTTTCTAGTCAACTCCCAAATCTCCTCCCATTCCCGATCCAAAAGCGGCCGCACCTCCAAATCAATATCAAAACAGCGACAAGCCGCCACACTCAAAGCATCAATTACAGTCGCAATCAAATCATCTCCCCCTTCAGATAGAGGTAATTTTACAGGAATTAATTCCTCCCCAAAAACCTGAGAAAACAAACCAATATCCGGCTGTAAACGCATCGAACCGTGCTGCAAAATCGCATCGCCCCGGCGCAATTGTGCGCTACCAATTAACTTGTAGCCATCAACAGTAACCAAATCCGCACCAGTCGCCGTACCAAAACAATTGGGATTGTGAATGTAACCGCGCCCAGCTTCCCCGTAGTGCAAATCCACACCGATCGCCCGCCAACCCTCAATCAAAAACTCGCATATAGTGTGATAAACTTTGATGCGGCTGCTGTCAAATCCCGACGCCACAACGGCATAAGTTAAATCCCCTTGGTGGAGTACGGCGCGCCCGCCGCTGGGCCTCCTCACCAACTCCACAGGCTGTCCCTCCCAAGATAGCTGCTGCCAAAATTCCGGCCAGCGCTGCTGGTGGTAGCCCAAGGAAATCGCCGCCGGTACCCAAGTGTAAAATCGCAGAGTTGGCGGATTTTTCCCCGCTAGATGCTGTTGTAGCAGCCATTGGTCGATCGCGACCTGCACCTTACCAGACGCCGACAGCAGCGGAATTAAACGCCAAACAGAATTAGCCATTAGCCCCCATTCCTGAGTTTATACTCAATAAGTTCGCAGGATGTTTTAAAATTAGTAACAGTTTTTGTGCCTGTCTTTTAATTTGGTGCAAGTTTCAAGCCCGCCCGTGCTTTATAAATAATCAGGAAAAATCATCGAAAAATCATGAGCAACAGTGTAATTGTCATCAACGACGAAAAATTTGAAACAGAAGTTCTGAAAGCAGAGCAACCAGTCCTTGCCTATTTTTGGGCATCTTGGTGCGGGCCTTGCAAACTCATCGCGCCTTCGATCGACTGGGTGGCTGCCAACAACAGCGACTTGAAAGTAGTTAAAATGGAAATTGACCCCAATCCCAATACTGTCAAACAGTATAAAGTAGAAGGAGTCCCAGCACTCAGACTGTTTAAAAATGGCGAAGTAGTCCTTTCCCACGAAGGAGCTATTACCAAACAAACATTGCTCGGTTTGCTAGAAGGTCACTTATAAAGTTTTGAGTGTTGAGTTTTGAATGTATAAATTTGAGTTATATAATTTTAGTTATAAGTTAATTTATTAATTTATAACTAATAAATTATAACTCTGAATCCTTCAATCTGAATCTACAAATTGTCGCCGCTCAATTGGTAATAATTAATAATATTTAACCCTAGGAAAACAAAATTTTCCAAATAGGTTCGATCGTCTTTATTTTACCGAACACAAAAATAATATAATTCACAATTCACAAAAATACTGGTAGCCCATATGCAATTTGCCAAACGTTTACAACCCCTAAAATTTAATGTATTTGCCGATATGGATCGGGCAAAATCTCTCGCCAGAGCCGCCGGACAAAATGTGATCGACTTGTCTCTGGGTTCTTCCGATTTGCCTGCGGCTGCTCACATTACAGATGCGATCGCCCATTCGCTATCCGATCCTAGCACCCACGGCTATTTACTGTTTAACGGCACGCGCTCTTTCCGAGAAGCCGCAGCTTTGTGGTACGAACGAAAATTCGGGATTTGGGTCAATCCAGAAACAGAAGTGCTGCCGTTAATTGGTTCCCAAGAAGGCACGGCGCATATGCCTTTAGCTGTGCTCAACCCGGGAGATTTTGCTTTGCTGCTCGATCCGGGCTATCCTTCCCACGCGGGCGGTGTCTATTTGGCGGGCGGTCAAATTTACCCGATGCCATTATTAGCAGAAAATCAGTTTTTGCCAGTATTTGAAGATATTCCGATGCCCGTTTTGGCTCAGTCGAAGATGATGGTTTTGAGCTATCCTCACAATCCTACAACTGCGATCGCCCCGCTGGCATTTTTTGAGAAAGCTGTGGCTTTTTGTCGCCAACACGAACTCGTTTTAGTTCACGATTTCCCCTATGTGGATTTGGTGTTTGACGATCGCAATTCTCCACTTGAGGCCGCCCAAACCGAGGAAAACCGTAAATTGATGGCGCCGTCGATTTTTCAAGCCGATCGAGATAAGAGTGTGGCGATCGAGTTTTTTACCCTATCCAAATCCTACAGCATGGGAGGTTTTCGAGTCGGATACGCGATCGGCAATCCCGAACTAATTGCAGCCCTGCGACAAGTCAAAGCAGCAGTAGACTTCAACCAATATCTAGGGATTTTGAACGGAGCGAGTGCAGCATTAACAGGCCCCCAAGATACCGTCACCACCAGCGTCGAAACCTTCAGAAAACGGCGGGATGCCTTTGTAAATGCGCTGGGGGCGATCGGCTGGGAAGTACCCGTACCCCCTGCCACCATGTATGTCTGGGCGAAACTGCCGCTACCTTGGGCCTCGGATTCGGTGAAATTTTGCACTCAGCTCGTACAGAGTACAGGAGTCGCAGCTTCCCCCGGCGCCGGTTTCGGGAAATCTGGAGAAGGCTACGTGCGATTTGCCTTAGTCGAGCCGCCAGAAATTTTGGAAACAGCAGTGAGGAAAATTGCGGAATTTCTCAATTAATTTCTCAATTACAAAGATTGCATTCATGCACTCTCCTCTCTTGAAATTATCTGCGTTTATCTGCGTTTATCTCCCTATATCTGCGGTTGATTTATCAATCCAAGATTTATGCAATAAGTCGATCAAACAAACGAAAAATTACCAATTCTTAAAAGTAGCCCTACTTCTGGGAATTGGTATAAGTTGAAACTGCTAGAACTTAGGCACACCTAATCAGAAACCGGGTTTTTCACAAAAAAACTTTGTTACAGCCCATGAAAACGGTAAAAACCCGGTTTCCAGAAGTCGGAATCGGTAAGTCTTCTATCGTTATCTCTACCTAAAGGAATAGATATTTCCACGGAATATCTGTCAGAGTTTATGTTGAGAATTGTTAACGCGAAGGATCTTGGGAATTGCCAGTTCCGCTCACCCACTCTACAAACCCTTGAAATGAATTCTGTCGGGGCAGCGATTGTTCTGTAGCGGCGATCGCGCATCCCAAAAATACCGCGCTTCCCAAAATCGCCACCAGCGGGAAATACTTACCCAGCCCAAAGTCGCGCTGAAGGCGAGCTAACGGCCTGCTCTCGCGCCTGAGCATCTTTCCCACCGTCAGTTGTTTGAGAGTAAAAGGATCGCGGACAAAATGACCGCTCCAGCTAATTACCATATGAGAATGGCAGTGGGGACAGGTGAATAGTCCGCTGACCATTCCGACTGGGCCCACGACGCTGGAACGGTGGCAAATCGGGCAAGTGACAGAATGAGTGTTATAGGTGGGAGCGTTCATAACTGCTTTTCTTGAGTAAAAAACCAACAACCAATAGAGAGCCTGCGTTAACGCCTAGGGCATATGCCTGAAGCAGCACTTTATCCTTAATTCCTAGTTTACCGCTCGAATCGGGTCGATCGGATCTCACTGCTTGGGAAAACCTTGAAATTTCCAGTCCCCCAACGAGTGCAAGTCGGGAGTACAGGTGAGATTGTATTGCAGCGGAGTAACGGTTATCTTGTTGTCGCCAATAGCCTGTACATCTGTAGGAATATCATGCTGCACAGCCGGATCGGGCATTTCTTCTACATCTTCTAACAATTCCCCAGCTAGCCAATAATAAGTTTTGCCGCGGGGATCGGTGCGCTTTTGAAATATGTCGAAATAGCGGCGAATGCCTTGACGGGCGATCGCAACTCCGGTAATTTCTGCCTGTGAGACTGCTGGTATGTTGACATTCAACAGCATCGGTTTGGGTGTTGGCTGTTTTTCCAACTGTGACAGCAAGCTGACAGCGAAATCTACGGCTGGCCCAAATTCCTGCGAAGTATAGCTGGCGAGGCTAAAAGCAATACTGGGAATGCCTTCCATAATTCCTTCCATCGCCGCCGAAACCGTGCCCGAACAGATAATGTCCGTGCCCAAATTCGGCCCGTGGTTGATGCCAGCAAGTACAAAATCCGGCGGTTTGTCAAGTAAAGCCCACAAAGCTAATTTCACGCAGTCGGCGGGAGTGCCCGAACAAGCCCAAGCTGTGACTGCGGGGTCAAAGATAGATTCGACAATTTCGGCGCGGATGGGTTGGTGCAGCGTCAGGCCGTGCCCGGTAGCGGAGCGCTCTCTGTCGGGACAAACTACACTCACAGAGTGGCCCGCGGCGGCGAGTGCGTTGGCGAGGCTGCGGATGCCTTGGGCAAAGATGCCGTCGTCGTTGCTAATTAAAAGTTTCATTCAAATTTTTGTAGGCCTGAGAACAATACTAAACTAGATTACTGTAGGGCGATCGCTCAATATTTAAGTCCCGTTAACTCTTGTCTAGCAAATTTTTTAAGTTGGTTGTGATTCCGCAAGATCGTTTTAATGCTGGGTTTGTTAAAAAATATTGCAGGTTTACACAGCAATGCACTAGCAATGACATACTGCTGATTATTATAAGTCAGTTAAATTTTTAATTGCAATTTCGTTGAATAATAAAAGTGAGAACACATGAAAGATTTTCAAAATTTTTTATTGCCTCTAACCAAGCCATTTGAAATTAATTCGGAATTAACGGCAATTAATTCATTAACGTCTCTGACCTTATTAAAATCAAGTAGGACGGCGGACACTTCTCAAAGCATTACCCCCCCCCCGAATTTCACGCATCCGCAGTCAAAAATTTTACCCCACAAAACAATGAAGTTGGCAAGAGTTTTGAACAATTTTTAATACCATCGCAATTCTTAAGTCCAGGCACAAATACATTACTTTCCGCAGCCGCAAGCAGGGACATCTTAACCGGCGAAAAATTAGCAATACCAGGGATTCGCGCTAGCAGCCAACTTCCTAGCGATACGACACCGCCGATTATCGCAGCTAACTTAACCAACGACACAGGAATATTTGATGGCGATCGTATCACATCCGATCCTGCGATCGGCGGTAGCATCACCTTCGACGACAGCAGCATTGCCAGCTTCCGCGCCGGTTTCGACGACACCCCCGCCAGCGAATTCACCGACATCACCTCTCTCATCAATAGTTGCAACTGCTTCACCCTCAGCCGCACCCAACTCGAAACCATCCGCCGCAACCCCCTCAAAGACGGCAATCACACCCTCCGCCTCATAGCCACCGACAACAACGGCAACACATCCGAAACCTTCAACCTCAACTTTACCCTCGACACCGCCGCCCCCCAAACCACCCTGCTGACGCCAATTCCCGGAGGCAACCACAGCACTACAATCCGACTTATCGGTACCACAACCGACACCACGACAAATCTGTCCAACCTAGAATACTCAGTTGATGGCAGCAGCAAAAACACCCTAAACACAGAAAGCAGCGGACAGTTCGACCAAATTCTCCAGCCCGAACCGCTAGATATCGGCAGCCACACCGCCCTCATCGAAGCAACAGATATCGCCGGCAACCAAACATCTCAAAACATCAACTTCCAAGTCACCAACAACTTCACCATCGTCCCGAATGGCAGTACAGGTTGGGCCGCAACATCAACAGACACCGTACTCCTAGCCGAACGCAACAGCAAACTCGTCCAAGCCCTAGTACCCATACAGCTAGGACAAACCACAGGTAGTCGCACCCTGCGCTTCCAACTCAAAGCCGACTTCGACAAAACAGATACAACTTCAGCAATCGAAGACTTGTTCCAAATTTACCTTGTTTCCTCAAGCAATCCCAACCAAACCCTACTCGACGGGGGAACGTCCGGAACACCGCTATTTTCCCTAGCCGGCAGCAAAGCCGAATTCCTACCCGGACTCGTGCGGTACACTGGCGACATTGTAGAAATCGATTTAAGCAGTTTGAAAAACAACAGCAGCGGCAATCTGCTGTTCAGATTAACCGACAGCGACACCGACACCGGCAGTACCGCAGAAGTCAAAAACCTCACCAACACCATCGATGAAGAAGGTAGCGCCAGCCCAGTCTTTCTGCCAGTCCAGAACAAAACCACCAGCAGCGGCAGCCTCAATACCGAAAACCTCACAGCAGCCCCCGACTTAAAAGTAAACTTCACCCAAGCACAATTCGACCCCGCCACCGGCAACTACAAAGCATCAGTACAGGTACAAAATACAGGCAGCCCAGTCAGCCGCAACGTAGCAGTAATTTTCCCCGATTTACCAGCAGGAATCACCCTGCAAAACCCCGACGGCACCGACAGCAACGGCAAACCCTACATCAACTTGCGCGGTGCAATTCCCGCTGGAGGATTGAAGACTGGAGCAACTTCAAGCGCTGTAGAATTAGTCATCAACAACCCCAACTTTCAGAAATTTTCCCTAATTGCTACCGCCGTTGCCAGCGGGGCAAATCAAGCCCCAAACCTAGCAGCAATTCAAACCATCGAGGTTAAAGTCGGAGAAACCTTCAAACTGCCCCTCAGCGCCACCGATGCTGACGGCGACCCCATTAGCTTTAGCATCAAATCGTCCACTCCCTTACCCACAGGCAAAATCTCCAGCAACGGCACCCTAGAAATTGCCCCCACTCCCGAAGAAATAGGAACCTACAACTTTACAGTAGTCGCCAGCGACGGAGTATTAGAAACATCAAAACCAGTCACAGTTAACATTACCCCTTCCACTGTCGGCCGCACCCGCATTTCGGGAATAATTAAAAACACCAAACAAGAACCCCTAGCAGGAGTTTTGGTAGGACTCGGCGACATCCGGGCTGTAACAGCAGCCGACGGTTCTTTTGAAATTAAGCGATTGGAATTTCCCTATTTAGCAGCATTAGGAATTCCCGAAATAGTACCGCCAAATACCCTGCAAATTTACGGCGACGGCATTACCGGCGAAGACAACTATCCCTACATTGCCGAAAAACTGCCCCTATTATTAGGACACGAAGCTTACCCCAACGTTAACAACGTCATCTCCCGTCCAATTTACCTGCCGCCCATCGACACCGCCAACAGCAAAACCATCAACCCAGCCGCCGACACCACCGTCACCACCGCAGCCATCCCCAAAGCATCAGTATTCGTCAAAGCCGGTTCCCTCAAAGACAGCGAAGGCAACCCCTACACCGAAAACCTCAGCATCACCCAAGTTCCCACAGAATTAACCCCCGCCGCCCTACCGCCCAACCTGCACACCGACTTAGTAGTCACCATCCAGCCCGGGGATATGGTGTTTACCACCCCAGCACCCCTCTCCTTACCCAATCGCGCCGGATACGCAGCGGGTACAACGATGGACTTGTGGTCAATTAACCCCACCACAGGCTTCTTCGACAACGTAGGAGTGGGAAAAGTCACTGCGGACGGGAGTACCATAGAAACCATTTCCGGCGGCATCCGCAACAGCAGTTGGCACTTCTTCGCCCCACCCGCACCAGCGCCCAAAGACCCCAGTCAAGACCCCCGCAACCCCAAAGATAAGTGTAACGAATGTAAGGCCAAAGGCGGCTTAACCTCCGAAGTAGAAATGCACTCCGGCGCAGTCATCGAAACCCACAACCTCGTGCCCTACCAATCAATGGGAGAAAGCCGCAGCTTAACTTTAACCTACGATTCTCTCAGAGCCGACCCCAGACCCATAGTCCACTTCGGCTACAATAACGCCCCCGCCGATACAGCCCAAAAATTAGTCGCCAAATTAACAGTAGATGCAGGCAAATTCCAGTATCAAATACCCGGATACTCCGGCAACCAATATAGTTTAACCGGAGGCGAACACTTCTGGTCAATGCCAAACAATGGAGGTACAATTGACGCCGCATTGCAAGTCGATATGAGTGCCTTGCCTTCAGGTCAATACGACTACACAATTAACAGCGGCATCCGCCGATTTACAGGTACTATTTTTGCCGGTTCATCAACCGACACGAAGGATAAGTTAGTTTCAGTCAACACAATTAACAGTCCTTTCGGCAGCGGTTGGGGAATAGCAGGATGGCAGGAATTAGTAGAAAATGCCGACTCTTCAGTCTTGTTAATTGACGGTGACGGCAGCGAATTAGTATTCGACAAATCCACACTAGCAGGGTCCGGGTACGTATCTCCTCCAGGAGATTTTTCCAAATTAGAGAAACTAACAGACGGCACGTTTCGCCGCACCTTAAAAGACCAAACTATTTACAGTTTCAATGCAGGCAAGCGCCTGGTTTCAGTCAAAGAAGCCAACGGCAACGAAACCAAATATATTTACAATTCATCCGGTGAGTTGTCCCAAATCATCGACGTAGCAGGGTTGATTACCAAGTTGACCTATGCCAACGGCAAAGTAAGTCAAATAGAAGACCCAGCAGGACGGTTGACACAGTTAGAATACGATAATTCTGGCAACCTGCTGCATATTGTTGACCCCGATACTAAAGCGCGGACTTTCAGTTATGACACGCAGCGCCACATTACCAAAGAAATAGACAAACGGGGATTTTCCGAACAAACATCATACGACTTTGCAGGTAGGGCAACAGGGGGAATTCGCAAGGACGGTTCTCAGTTACAAGTGGCACCGGTACAGGTGCAAGGACTTTACCGGCAGGAGGATACAACTAATCCTTTGAATGCGCCTGTAGCTAAACCTTTAGGTGCGGTAGAAGCGAGTTATGCTGATGGTAGTGGTGGCGTAATTACTCAGATTCTCGACCAAACCGGGCAAGTTGTTTCAGCAAAAGATGGTGGAGGATTGAAACCTAGTTTTGAGCGGAATCAGAATTTGTTGGTGACGAAAAGAACCGACGCGCGGGGAAATGTTACTTCCTATGAGTACGATGCTAAGGGAAATGTCAAAAGTATTTCAGATTCGCTTTCCGGTACAGGTCAAACAGGTTCAACTGGCAATAATAACAGCAACATATTTGCTGCTGGGACTGAAAGTCAAGTGGGGTCATCTCCTACTTCTGTAGCAATAGGAGATGTCAACGGTGACGGCAAACCAGACATGATTACTGCCAATCTTTTGAGTAACAATATATCAATCTTGTCGGGAAATGGTGACGGTACATTTGGTGTCAAAACTGATGTGGCAATGGGGTCATATCCTGCTTCCATAGCCCTTGGAGATTTAGATGGCGATGGTGACTTGGATATCGTGACTGGGAACTTTTTATCGTTTAGTACCAGTTTGTCGATACTTACGAACAATGGAAGCGGGTCTTTTACCCGCAATGACATTACCATGCCTGCTAATATTGGTGCCGAAGCACTAGAACTTAAGGACTTAAATGCCGATGGTGATTTGGATATAGTTATTTCTGGTTCTGGTTATGGTAGTAGCGGGCAAATGTCGGTATTGTTGGGTAGCAGTGGTAGCAGTTTCGGTACGAGAACTGATTACAATACTGCGAGTGACCCTCATTCGATAGCTGTAGGAAGACTCAATCAAGACCTCAGCTTTGATGTCGTCACAGCCAATCGTTTCAGCAACAATGTATCTGTGTTCCCGGGGAATGGAAATGGCAGTTTTGGTACGCGAAAAGATTTTCCTGTAGGTTCTCGTCCTGAATCGGTGGCTGTAGGAGATTTAAATGGGGATGGCAACTCAGACATCATCACCGCTAATTCTTCAAGTCAAAATGTTTCGGTGTTATTTGGTGATGGTAATGGAAATTTTGGTACTCCCATTAATTACTCGGTTGGCAATCTTAATCCCTTATCGGTGGTGTTGGGTGATGTGGACGGCGATAGTGACTTAGATGTGGTTGTTAGTGTTTCTGGTAGCGCTAATCAGGCTTCTGTGTTATTAAATAATGGTACAGGTGGTCTAACGCTGAAGGAAAATGTAGCACTTGGTTCTCAACCTGTAGCTACAGCTTTACGCGACTTGGATTTGGACGGAGACTTGGATTTAGTAAGTGTTAATAACCAGAGTAATAATGTGTCTATTCGGCTCAATACTACTCTGCAAGCTGATGGAGGCGGTAATAAAAAGCGGAGTTATACTTATGACCCAGTTTTCAATCAAGTAGCCAGCGAAACTGATGAATTAGGCCGCCAAACCCTCTACGAAATTGACCCAATTACTGGGAATCGCAGAAAGATGACGCAGGTGGTGGGTGCTGTTGGCGGCACTGATGATGTGGTTACTAGCTATACTTACACAAACAAGAATCTAATTGACATTGAAACTGACCCCAACGGACGGGTGACAGATTACGATTATAATGCTCAAGACCAGTTGGTTAAGATTACTGTTGCTAAGGGGACTGTTGATGAAGCTGTGCAGCAATTTGAATACGATTCTGCGGGCAATCAGTCGGCGGTAATTGATGAGAATAATCGTCGCACTGAGTATGAATATGATGCGATGAATCGGTTGAAGAAGACGACGTTTGCTAAGGGGACTTCTGAGGAAGCAACGCAGCAGTTTGAGTATGATGGTGATGGAAATCAGACGGCGGTAATTGATGAGAAGGGGAACCGTAGCGAGTCTGAGTATAATAT
>NZ_JAUBOJ010000267.1:0-10581 GCF_036700185.1 Microcoleus sp. BM001215392
TATCTTGATTTTGCTTCAGCAGCTTTGGGTAATGGTTTTGGAGTGTAAGAAGACTGCGATTTCGACGCGATCGGCATTACCGATCGCATTAGCATACATGATGGCAAATCCCGATCTGGATAAACCGAGATTTGGGATGTTGACGAATGGCGATGATGTGTTGTTTGTGAAACTGATGGCTCAACCTACACCCGAATACGGGTTATCGCGGGCATTTTCGATTTATACTGTACGAAGTGAATTGCGATCGGCGTTTCAAATCTTGAAGCATTTAGGGCAAGGAGTCACTTTACAATTTTACCCATTTAGACCATTTTAGTGCAATGATTGCACGATTTGGGCTCTCGCCTGTCTAAGGTGAATTCCGCATATAATCCTTATTAACAGCAGCATTTTGAATCTGATTACTAAATATATCAAGCATTCCCATAATTTCTGTGTGTAACTCTATATACTCTTCTCTGTCAACCGTCAAATAGTTACCATGTGCAATTTCGTTTCTTGTTTTCAAAAGCTTAATATCGATTAACACGGACTTAGTAGAGTAGACTGAAAAGTCTATTCCCAGAGTACAAGTTATTTCTTTTAAAATGTCAGAAGACAGATTGGATGCCGTAGAAATTGCATCTTTGTCTTTGTATGGCAAAGAGCATTGAGTATTTAAATTAGAAAGGAAGAAATCACAAATAGGTATATATAACGATGGTTTATTTGTGTCTCTAGCTTCGTTCAATTTTGTCTTCATTGCCAGAGCTAGAAAATTGCTACTAAGCTGATCGTAGCGCAGCTTTTGCATCGCAACATACTCTAGGTAACTATTTGATGCTAATTTGACAAAACCTTCCCAATGGGCATAGAGAATACATATTCCACTCCGAATCAACGCATTATGCCTTTGAGGAGAAACATTTTTCGCTTCTACCAAGGATTTAACTTCTGAAAGTTCCTTTTTTCGCCAAGCAAGATCAGTTGAAAGTTTATCACTTAGTTGTCCAGCAGTTCGGATACTCATTAGGGTGAAAATACTTCTCTACCAAGCGGAATCAGGTAAGGTAAACGTCTTGCAGCATTCACGCCAGCTCCCGACCATTTTTGATAAATTGGATGTGACCAAATACCTTTTATCTTATCAGATATTTGGTTTGTTTGAGGTAGATTTTTATAGTTATATCCGATTCCCAATGCTACCACTTCATATGCGGATAATATAAAACCACCAATGAACCTGTCTTGTTCAGATTTATATCTTTTGAAACTATCATCACCTGTAATTTCATTTAGAAGATCGAATGTTGTTTTGAATGCAGTTTCTATATGCTGATAATCTAATTTTTTATTAACAGCGATTTCACGCATCTTATCTGTCAGGAAAACGCTAACATCACCACCCAACTTGTGAAGGCTTAGCTCATCTTGATCGAAGAGAAGTATGAAACGCAATACTAACTCCATATCATACTGTTCTTCATAAAGTCTATCACTTAAAGCCGTGCATTTTTTGAATGCTTCATAATCTGCCAGTGAACGCATCAATTGATATAAATCTTGATTCAACATCAAAAGAATGCAATTTCTCACTTCTTGAGGTGTAGCAACTGAACCTCCTGTGTTTAGTCGTTGAAACAGCTCATATTTAATCATTTCATCGCTTTCTTTCTCAACAATATTGACAGCAATTTTTGAGCGTTTAATCAATAAACGCTGTGTTTGAGTAAAAGAATTATCTTTGTCATTTGGATCGTTCCATTTCTTTCCTTCTAAAGAATCTAAATATGTAGTTTTTTGTAGAGCTACTGGCTGTGTATTGTTTTCTGATTCATCTTTTTCTGATTCATCTTTTTTCAAAATACCGACAAATTCATATATTGTTGATAGTCTCTGAACACCATCTACAACATCCCAAACACCATCATCTCTTTGGCTAACAAAAATTGGTGGAATAGGTATACCTAGCAAAAGTGATTCTATAAAGGTTGATTTTTGATGATCGGACCAACGGAAAAATCTCTGAAAATCTGGATGAATATCAATCTCACTGCTCTCATAAAGACTGATCCACTCTCCAATAGACATTGAGTAGCCATCAGTCCTAATTTCTTGCCTTGTTTTGTCAATCTCATCTTGCAGGGACATAGTTCAAGGTGTGTTAAATGTTGTTATGTATAACTTTGCAGAATAGGGATACTTAGCTATTCTACTGTACTCCGTTGCGCCTGACAGAAAGTCAGTCTTTAACCCTGTAGATTATAGCAGATCAAACGATTTGTTGCGTAAGTCCTATTGGGTAACCAAATTACTGCCGCCGAGTACCCTGAATAAACTCCGTCCTTGCCTCAATCCTTGAAGGCATCAAAACGCAGCGCACCAGCAATTCTAAATCCAACTCTGGCAACAACTCGCTTCTTGAAACTTGCTCGTAATTATCCTCGCGCAGCCCATAAACAGAAAGTCGATTATTTTCCCAAAACCAAACTTCAGAAATGCGAAGTCGCAGATATTTAGCTAGTTTATTTGTACTCCCGCTAGTAATTGTTACCTCCACTGCTAGATCGGGATGCTCTTTTATTGAACCTATATAATAAGACTCGTCTGGTTCAAACGATACATCTCTTGCCCGATCTCTGCGAGTTGCACTTCCTACAGGAAAGAATTCGATTACGAGTTCAAAAAATTACGCTTCTAGCAATATAGCGATCGCCTTTTTAAAGCTTTCATGGTCTTCGCCCAGTGTCATAAAATCGATCCACCCATCAAGATAAGTTATCCGCAAACCAGGAGAGTCGGCGATCAAAGATTCGAGATCCTCAAATTGCTCCCAACTATAATAACCGGGGAGAAGCAATCGCTGTTCGGGAAGGGTAACTGTTTGTTCTAAAAGTTTTGGTGTCATAGGTATAACTATCCTATTTTAAATATTGCTAGCCCCTACCTCTAATCCTGGAGGCAAGTTTTGAATTTTGGGATTATTTGTAGTAGTAAGGTGCGCAGTGCGCACCCTACAAGTAGAGTCTGTGCGATCGCGAACTAACCTAGTTAAAACCAGGCAGGGGCACTCTCTCACATTCTAACTTAATGAACTAACCCGATCGCCCTTTTAGTCAAGGCCTCAGCAGTCAACCCATTAAACGCCATCAACTGACCCGCACTAGCAGTAGTTTCCCCGCGCTTCCAAGCGAAAGTATCGCGCGGACAATTGCTGCGGAGCATAACCGGTTCCAACATCCCAGAAGCACCGCCTGTCACGCCAATCAAGGCATCTCCGCCAAACATTTGGGCAAATTTCTCATCGCTCAAAAAGCCGCCGTCAGCTTCCGAACAAGTATCCCAGGCAACATCGCTAGCACGGTACAAACGCCGGGGATTCACAACAGAAACAATCCGCACTCCAATGCCTTCTGTTTCCAAAAATGCCGCCGCTTCAAACACTGGCATTAAAGTCATGTCGCCAACAACTGCAAACACAACTGTCTTATCTCCTGCTATTTCATGCAACACGATCGCACCGTCTTCCAAACCTTGGCGAGTTTGTGCAAAAGTCGTCCGAATTGGCAACGGCGACTTGCTCGCAGTAATCACAACTCCCTTATTTCTGGCACTCAAAGCCCAATCGTAACAAGCTTGAATGCTGTTAGCATCGGGTGGAAACAAAGGAAACACATTTCCGTTGCGCATCATCGCCGCAAAATAAGCCTCAATTTCCGGGCGTTGGTGCGTCCAACCGTTGCGGCCTTGCTCTAAAGCACCCGCTGTAAATAAGGTGACAGTTGCCGGAGTTGGACGGCGCAATTCTGCCATTGCTTGGGTGACAGTTTGCCAAATTGGTAAACCGTTAATGGCAAAAGATTCGTAGGAACACCACAAACTGCGCGCGCCAAATAGCGACAAACCTACGGCTAAACCCGCACAAGCATCTTCGCTCAAAGGTTCGTAAACTTGACCGTTTGGCGATTGATTGTACAAGTCATCCGTCGTCGGGTGAATAATTTTCAGAGCTTGGTTGATGTTGGCAATTGCCGATGCTTCGTTTCCATCGGCATTGGTGACAAGAAAAGTGCGATCGCGCTCGCCGACAGTTCCTACCAAACGTCCCATTGCAGTTGTCGAAATTTTCGCTTCTCCACCAACGGCAAATTCTTCTAAAGGCAACTCGCCCAAATCTGCTAGCGGCAATGTAAACTCAGTAACAACGGTTTTCGCAGCAGGCCCGCCACCAGCACGTTCGCAATTTGTCCGCACCAACTGCCACGCCTCAGCAGTCAAAGCCCGCTGTTTTAAAGCGCTAATAATGTGTGGAGCATCGAGGGTATCTTTCGGATAAAGGTTGTGGGATTTTGCACCCAATGCGTGGACGCCCGCACCTTTTAACTGTTTGATAATAAACACAGTTAATTTGCCGCCGAGAGCAGATTTGGCTGCTTTGTCAACTCCTTGTAAAACAGCTTTGGTAAATGCCATCCGCTGTTCGAGGGAAAAAGCTGTGCTGTCAACATAAGCTTCCGGTTGATTTTTGTCGTCAAATTCCTTAGCATCAACTAAGATGACTTCTTTAAAACCGTTTCCTTGCCAATAAGCAATCATTTCCGCATTGGTTTTAGTCGAAACCATGCTGTGATGTTCTTGCGAATATCCGTTCCAAACTAACACTGGCAAAAAGTTAGTAGCCTTCGGATAAGCAGTGTGGAAATGCCCCATGCTGCTCATCGGATAGGGTTCGCCCATGCCGCCGTCGCCCATGGTGAAAGCAAACAGTTTTCCGGGGTGCAAAAGTGCGCCCGCCATTGCGAAATGCTGTCCTTGTCCGAGGGGGCCTGCTGGTGCTAAAAGGCCGGGAATAAAGCCGGAAAGATGTCCTAATAAACCGTCTTTTTCGCGGAATTTATCGCGCGCTTGCTGCACTTTGACAATTCCCATGTCTTCTAAAGATCGATCGAGAAACATGGCACTGTAAAATCCGGGTGCGTGGTGTCCGACTTCGGTGACAATGTTCTTGTGTCCGAGCATCACCAATGCAGCGTAGGCTTCAGCTTGGCTAGCAAACCCCCCCGGATGTCCCGATGCCTTGCTGGCTGTGATTTGCAGCGTCAGGTAGCGCAGAGCGTCTGCTCCGAGCATCGTTTGAAAGACGGCGGCTGGATCTGCTGGATCGGCGATCGAATTGCTTCCTTGGGCGATCGCAGGTGTTTTCCCGTAAGTCTCAAAACCCGGCATATTCTCCGAGAAATACTGGATTCCTTCGCAAAAACTGGGAATTGCTGACGTTGCCTTCGGCGTAGTTGCAGTCATGCTTTAATACCTGAAAATTTTGACTTGGATTAAGTAACAGTAATTTTATAGCTTCTGTGTTGCAAAAAATCATCACTTCTGCTAGGTCAAATCATAAATCAGTCAAATATCTCAAATTTTTACAGGAATCCCCAAAGCGGTGACAACATTGTTGATTGCTCAAACTATTAATTTTATTCCCTCTTCCTTCTTCCGTCTTCCTTCTTTTTACCTTGAGCGAAGCCGAAAAGCCCTCTTCTTTTTTTACCTTGAGCGTAACCTTTCTATCGCGTCCGATCGATTGACCCCAATAAGTAAGGTTTGTAGTGCGGACTAAAGTCCGCACTACAAACGGTTTTTGTGATGGTAATCAACCGGACATGATATTATTCCTGATTCCCTTTTCCTTCTGTCAACTCTCAACTCCCAACTGTCAACTCCCAACTATTCCTCTACGGCTCGGCAATATCTACATCCAGCCGTTCCCCAAGATTAATATAAATCGGAGCGCCGCTTTCAAAAAGAGACGGTCTAGCCTTTTGATTCGCCAGCCAAACAAAGAAAGTGCTAAGTGCAGGAGCCGGATCTTGATCGCGGCGCAACGTGTATATCAAACCTTCGCACGGCCCGTTAATCCGGCTGCTCGTGCAAATAGCTTTTTGATTGTTTACCATACCGACAGTGACATAATTAAGCTGTTTGTTGCGGTTATAATTATCCAGTCGCTGAGTCACTTGTTGACAGCGAGTCAGAGGATCGTAGCCAGCACTAGAAAAGAAATTAGAATTCCAGCGAATCCAAGGTTCCCTAAACCCTTGGGGATTTTGATATACAGTCACTGGTTCTCCTGTTGAGGTATCGCACACAAATCCGCCCCTCTGGAGATTCGGTTGAGTTTGGGGAGAGCTGCGGCTGATGGCAATATTGCTGAGAATATCAAACCCGTTAGGTAAGGTTTGCGATCGCAACGCCGTAAAAGCATCGATCGGGATTGCGGCATTCAACCCAGTTTTAATTTCCTCAGTCTGACCGTTCCACTGGCTCTGCACCGTACCAACAGTATCTCCTTGGCCGTGAATTCCCACAACTCTGCCATCAGCATCAAATACAGGCCCGCCACTCATCCCACGCCTTGTCACAGCTTGATAGCGCAATCCGTACCCGGATGATGCGCGGCCGAGGCGAGAAGAGATAATACCAGCAGTAAATTCGAGTTTTCTTTCAGATCCAGAGGCGATGGGGAGCGGATAGCCAGCAACATAAATAGTAGAACCGACAACAGCACGTTCCGATTCGCCGATTGGTGCTACTGGATACCGATCTCGGCTCTGAAACTGGATTAAAGCTAAGTCTATATCGCGATCGTTTTTCGGGAGTCGCTGTACTCTGATTGCTATATAGCTTTTTTCTAAATGAGTGCGAATGCTGTATTCTTGGGCGAGACTTGCCACTACGTGATTCGCCGTCAGAACAGTGTAAACATTCCCCTGTTTAGCAATAATTACTCCTGAGCCACTAGCCGCAAAACCCAGCGTGTTGTTCACTTCCACAGTTGTAAACATCGCTAACTCGGCAATTTCTTGGGCTGTTTTGGCACAAGCAGTAGATTGTTGACCGACAATTGCTGCCACAGTTACTGCACCCGTCAAGATGACGGTCAACACATTAAACCGCAAACCCCACGAATTCATCGCTAACTCCCTGGATGAGACGAGACGAACTGCAAATATGTACTGATAGGAATTCCCCAACTAGATTTAATCATTTTTTCCAATAATTCCGGCGTCGGTTCACTTCCATCTTCAAAAGCATAGACACCAAAACCGGGATCTCGATGCTTACCTCGACCGTTAATCCCAACTAACAAACCTTTAGCATTAAAAATCGGGCCCCCACTCATCCCAATTTTAACCTCATTTGTATAGCCCAAGCTATACCCTTGAGGTAAAGATTTTGACAGCAGCAGTTCTACGAACCCCGCAGCTACTGCCAAGGCCCCAGTAGCTGCGGGGAATCCGACAGCCAGCAGCGGCTCTCCCACGGCTGCCGGCTGCGCGCCAATTGGTGCTACTTGATACTCGATCGCGCTGCGAAACTCAACAGTCGCCAGATCCGTATCGCCCAAGCGCCTCGGAACTTCCAGCAGTTGGTGGATCAGGCCGTCACTCGTAACGATGGTGCGATCGCCCCTGTCAAAAGCCACAACGTGCCAGCTAGTGAGCACAGTATAGGTTTGTCCCTGGCGCTGGACGATCGCCCCAGAACCCGAAGATTTCGCCGTCTGGATGCGTACTGCGGTTTGACGCGCCAACTTTGCCACGTCATCCCCCGGAATTGACGGTGAGATTGGAAATTTGGCAATCTTTACCGCAGTTCCGAGGGCTGGGAAAAAGGGTGCAGTCGCGCCTCATCAGTAATATTTTCCCCTAGCTTTGCTCTGACATCAATGTAAGGAATATAACCGCTTTCTTCCGTAGATGGCATCCCTACCTGACCTTGGCGCCAAGCTAACAAATTATACAAAGAGCCGATCGGGTCTTGGCCGGGTCTGAGCGTATAAATCAAATTTTGACAAATGCCATTGACTTGATTCGCCGTGCAGATCACGTTCTGCCCGTTCATCTGACCAACGGTAATGTACTTGAGCATTCGGTTGCGGCGATAGCTTTCGAGGCGTTGGCTGACTAATTGACACCGAGTTGTGGGATTGTACCCAGAACCGGAGAAATAATCCGAAGTCCACTCAATCCAAGGCTCTACGGCACCTTGAGGGTTTTGGTACATCGTCACTGGTACACCGCCAGAGATGCTGCACCAAAATCCACTTTCCTTCGCTAAAGACTGGGCATGAGTGGGTTCACAAACCACTGTCAGGCTGCTCAGGGCGATCGCTGTTGTCGCCAAAACTTTGGTCAATTGCTGTTGGATCATGTTTTCGCTTGATTTTTAGTAGATTTGTTACAAAAAGCACCTGATTCTGCGATAATACTCTTGATACGCAAGTTAATTAGAGATCCGGATCACAGCAAATTTCAGCTCGATCGAGTGCACATCAGAAACTCGGAATCATGGCCGACTCTGACAGGTGCAGCCCTAGGGAAACCAGTTTTTTTTGTACTTCAGTTTGCTGAAATCTTCTGTATGTTGTTCGCTACTTGCAGATTCCTTATCGCGGTGCTTTCGGCACGGTTGTTGAACCATGCCGCAATACGTGGCAAGAGTCTAAATTCTGTCGTCATTACTACTATCAAACTCAAGCTTTCGCCAACCGGAAAGAGGCTGTTACCTCAGACCTTGGGATAGCTAAATTTGCATGGGGTACATCACACCACTGACAAGGTATTTGATCTAACTTGCGATTTAAATCGCCTGGTCGATCTGCGGAGATACGAAGAAGGCAGGGTTGCACCAATGAGGGGAGATACCCCTCTTGTGTAACTTAACACTAAAACAAAGGTATTAGCAAGCAACATTTCGGACATTTTTTGATTACCGACCGTATAATCATGGTTTCATGACGATCCTCTGCGAGGCCGATGCTAACGAGGCACAGGATATTCTTCCCTTGTAAATCAAGGATTTCAGACGGCGCTCTAAAAACAGTCCGGACTATTAAACAAGAACTCTGAACTTATTTTCGTCTTCGTACTGCGGAAATACTTCTAAGTGAGTGTAATCAGGGATTAAGTGCTTGCTACCACCAAAATTTCGCCCGACCTACACTGATGTTTAGTTGAGTATTAAAAAGTTATGAACCTTATCTGCAAACAGTTCGGGTATTTAGCGACTGGATTAATTTTGATCGGGGGTAGCAGTTGTTCTAGCTACGATGCAGCAGCTAAATCAGCCGAAAACCAGAGCCAACCCTCAGCAAGCAGCCATCAGTTCCCACACCTACAGCTAACGGGCAATCAACTTGATAGTCGATCGGCTCGAGTAACGCAGCCCTCTAACTCTGTGAACTCAGTTTTAGCGAGTACCAAAGTATCAGAAATCACGGCAACAGTTGCGGTTTATGAGGTAGACAATCTTTGTCAAAGTCTTAAGCCAGCAACAGTTACAGGCCCAGAGAACCAGTTAATGTCATCGGCCGTTAATGAAGTATTAAAGCAAGAGATATTCGCGAGTCTGGGTTTAGTTGGTTATCGGCTTAAAATCGATCGCGACCTCGGAATTGCTACCGTAGATTTACGGGCATCGGGCAATTCCCGCCAGAAATTACAAAATCTGTCAAGTTGTCAGATGTTAGGTTTGTTCGGGGGCGTGCGCCAAACCTTAACGAGTTATGCTCCTTGGCAAATCAAAACTGTGCGTTTTACAGAGGTTGGAGAGGACATTGTGAGTACCGTTAGAGAATAATCTCGTGAACTACCCAACGCTGACATAGAGGTACAGCGTGGGCTTCTGACTTCATTGGGGATTGCGTCAGCTTAGACTTACGTCCCGGCTTCGGACTCACATCCCCTCCATCAGCAGCAGTCCTGGTTCCCAAGACCGATAGCATTCTGATTCCTTCTGCTCTGATATTTATTGAGGCGTTTGGGTCCCTATCGCGATCAGTACCGCAATTAGGACAAGTCCATGTCCTAACGTCTAATGGCATTTCATGCACCTGATAGTGGCAATTTGAGCAGAGTTTCGAGCTAGGAAACCATCGGTCAATCTCTACCAACACTTTACCTTCACGGTCTAGTTTGTACTGCAAGAAATTGACAAACATCCCCCAACCTACATCAGAAATTGCTTTAGCTAGTTTGTGGTTGCGAACCATGCCCTTAACGTGAAGGTTTTCGACTACGATGACTTGGTTATCGCCAACAAGCTTTCTGGATAGCTTATGCAAGTAGTCTTGACGGACATTGCTGATTCGTTCGTGAACCCTAGCAACCAGTTTCTTGGCTCGATCTCTCGACTTGCTTCCTTTCTCCTTTCTGGCTAGTTTTTGCTGTTTTCTTTTCAGGTTGCGTTTATGTTTTGCTAAATGCTTAGGATTAGGGTATTTGGATGTCTTGATACCATCATTGACAACAGCAAAATCTTTCAATTCCAAGTCAATTCCTGCAACTTTTCCATCGGTGTGAGCCACTGGTTTGTCTCCTTCGAGTTCTGTCAGCACAGAGGCATAGTATTTTCCTGAAGGGGTCATGCTGACTGTTACAGTTTTGATAATTCCTTCAATCGGTCGATGTAACTTGACTTTAACAATGCCGACACGACCGGGAAACTTGAGGAAACCATCAACAATTTTGACTGACTGCGGATACTGAATAGACTTGAATTGCAAAAATCGGAAAACACCCTAAAATTATCTGCGTTTAT
>NZ_JAUBOJ010000268.1:0-10559 GCF_036700185.1 Microcoleus sp. BM001215392
TGAATAGTCTGATTTTTATTTCTCCCTCACTCGTGAGAGGCTTTCAACCAATTCTCTCTGGTAAATTTATATCCCCGACTTCTCTAAGAAGTCGGGGATATCACTGTTATGTTTTTTAGGAATTTAGGCTCCCAGATGTTAAAATTATTCAACATCATCGACCATTAACATCAAATCCCTATTGAAATTGCGATCGACTTACCTATTAGTTTCCCACGGCAGCCGCGACCCCAGACCGCAAGTAGCTTTGGAAAACCTGGCTCAACTGCTGTCTCAAAAATTGGCTGACTCCTTCCCCGCAGTAGCCACCGCTACACTAGAACTCGGCCCCGCGCCACTCCACGAACAAATTTGCAGTTTTGGCGAACGTACCCTGTCGCTAGGGTTGACTCAGTTGCAAATCCTGCCCGTATTTTTATTACCGGGAGTGCACGTCGCCGACGACATACCGGCAGAGGTGGAAATTGCCCAGAAAACTTTTGGTTCCCGGTTAAAAATTGAAGTGCGCCCGCATTTAGGTTCCCAAGTAGCAGGCTTAACAAACTTGCTCAAAACTCAGATGCAAGAGGTAGCTTTTGTCCCCAATTTGCTGTTACCAAAATGGATTTTACTATCTCACGGCAGCCGCCGCCCCGGAGGTAACTCGACATTTGAAGAAATCGCCAGCCAACTCGGCGCAGAGACTGCTTATTGGTCGGTAAAGCCGAGTTTGTCAGAGCGAATTGACAGTTTGGTTCGCGGTGGACATCAGCAAATAGGAATTGTGCCATACTTCTTATTTAATGGAGGAATTACAGATGCGATCGCCAAAAATGTCGAGCAGCTACAGCAGCAATTTCCTACGGCAGAACTTCATCTCGCAAATCCTCTAGGCGCCAGTGTAGAATTAGCAGACTTAATTCGGGATTTAATTCAAAAATGAATCGCAAAGACACAGAAGAGGTCAAGGAAGCAAGAAAAATGTCTTTAGGTAAAGTGTATTTAGTAGGTGCAGGCCCCGGAGACCCGGGTTTGATGACTTTAAAGGGAAAAGCTCTGTTAGAGTGTGCAGATGTGGTGATTTACGACGCTTTAGTCAGCCCTCAAATTTTGGCAGCAATCAATCCGCAAGCAGAACAAATTGATGCCGGCAAACGCAAAGGTCGTCACTCGTTAATTCAGGACGAAACTACTCAATTAATGATCGACAAAGCTCAAAATAATGCCATTGTCGTTCGTCTCAAAGGCGGCGATCCATTTATTTTCGGGCGCGGCGGCGAAGAAATGGAAGATTTGGTAAAAGCTGGAGTTTCTGTAGAAGTCGTACCCGGTGTCACTTCTGGAATTGCGGCCCCGGCTTATGCGGGAATTCCTCTGACACATCGATCGTACAGTTCGTCAGTCACTTTTGTCACCGGCCACGAATCAGCCGGAAAATATCGGCCGGAAGTAAATTGGCAGGCGATCGCCCGCGGCTCCGAAACCATTGTAGTATACATGGGAATCCACAATTTGCCTCACATTATCGGCGAGCTCACAGCAGCCGAATTGAACCCAGAAACGCCCGTAGCATTAGTGCGCTGGGGCACGCGACCGGAACAAGAAGAATTGATCGGCACTTTGAGTACAATTGTAGAGCAAGTTGAGGCGGCTGGATTTGCAGCACCGGCGATCGCCGTAATCGGAAATGTCGTCAATTTGCATGAAACATTGTCTGGATGTCGCCCTGTTCATCAAACTGTAGAATAAGCGCAAAGATTGCCCTAAACCCTCGTAGGGTGCTTATGGCGCACCTTACCCAACGGATCGTGTGAAAATTGAGCTATTGCGTAAGTCCTATAGCAGCAAAAAAAGGCGATCGATCGCCCTTATTTGCCCCTACATCCGGGTGCATCTCATTTTTCCAAATATATTCGTATGGGCTATAGCATTTCGGTAGTAAATATCTGGTTATCACTAATAAATTGTCTGCCGAAATGCGAGAGCCCTTGCACTCATAGAGATGCACCCCTACATCCTCTCTAGCCAAGCCAAAAACTATAAATTCAAATAAGCGCTAGATTCTCGTTAGAATGGCATCAATTTGGGCTTGATGTATTGGCTGTTGGCGCGGATGAAGCACACTGGGCTGTTGGTCACCCGCAACCAGGAAGCGCCCCCACTAGCGGTGATGAAGCTGTTGAGACCGGAGATGATATGACGCACCTTACTAATTCTGACAGTTGCGTCCAGGATTGGTATCAAATCCGGTAGCATCGGAATTAATATTACCCACAGTCAGGAGACTGCACGTGCAGTCTCCCTACGATTGATCGGGCGATAATTATATCAATTCTGGTTGCACTCTTCGACATGATAGAGGAGACGGCTTGGCCTTTGTTCCTACCGTGATTAATTGTAGGGATAAAGGCCAAGCCGTCTCCTCATTTCGGGTAATATTAATTCCGATGCAACCGGAAACGACATGACATTGCCAACTGTCAACTGTCAACTGTCAACTGCCAACTGACTTAACGCGCCACTTGCCGCATATACTCCCCCCACAACTGAGCAGCATTTGCACTACCTCCCCCAGTCGGAGAATTATCATCATTTCCCAACCAAACTCCTGTCACCAGTTGCTGACTCGGAATATAACCGACAAACCACAAATCCTTATTATCATTAGTCGTGCCTGTTTTTCCAGCTTCTCCCAACCCCAAAGCCGCACTGCTACCCGTACCTCCCCGCACCACACCTTGCAGCATATCAGTCATCGTATCCGCTACACTTTCAGAAACTAATTGCCGATTTGCTATGCCATCTTTTTGATAGTCATAAATCACCCTACAACTTTTAAAATCATTTCGATCTTTGCAATCGCTGCTGTCAATAATTCGCTTGATTACGTGGGGGCGATTCCCCAAACCACGGTTAGCTAAAACCCCGAATGCACCTGTTAATTGTAATACATTGACTTCACTTTCACCTAACACTAAACCAGGGGCAGAACGCAGGGGAGATGTAATTCCCAAACGTCTCGCCATTTCCACTACATTGTCTAAACCGACATCTTGGGCGACTCTCAAAGCAATGGGATTTTCTGACTGCGCTAAACCCCGATACATATCAGCGCTACCGCTAGTTCTGGCGCAGCCGTTGTAACTTTGTCCTCCCCAATCAAGCGGCTCGCAAGAATAAGTTTTGCTGGGTGGTATGCCGCGCTCTAGGGCGGCGGCATAGCTGAAAATCTTAAATGTAGAACCGGGCTGTCTCAATGCTTGGGTAGCTCGATTAAACTGACTTTGCAAATAATCAACGCCCCCAACTAATGCTAAGACTTCCCCTGTGGTAGTATTGAGCGTTACCACGGCTCCTTGAGAAAAACCTGCATTCGCCCCGGCATTTTCTACGGCATTTCTTAGGGAAGATTCAGCGACTTTTTGCAGGCCGGGATTCAAACCTGTTTCTACAATAAAATTGCCTTCTCTAGCTAACTGCGCCCCTAGCAAAAACTCCAATTCGTCAAATACATAACTGTAGAAATAAGGCGCGATCGTACTTTGGAGGTATTGGCGGGCTTTGGGATTGATGTCAATTCGCGATCGCCTCGCGCGATCGGCTTCTTCCTGAGAAACAGCCCCCATGGCCCGCATCCGCTCGATCACCCGATCGCGATACTGCACCGCTAACTGATAACTTTGAATCGGATTAAAACTGTTTGGGGCTGGCAAAATACCCGCCAAAGTCGCCGCCTCCGACAAACTCAAATCCTTCGCCGACTTGCCAAAATAAAACTGAGACGCATCCTCAAAACCGTACAGATCAATTCCCAAAAACACGCGATTTAAATAAGTCAGCAACAGCTCATCTTTGCTGTAATAACTCTCCAGTTTCAAAGCAACTACGGCTTCCCGGAACTTGCGCCCTGCTGAATCTTGAGTTCCCACATAATCTCGAAACAAACTTCTCGCTAACTGCTGCGTCAGAGTGCTACCACCTTCGCGAATTCCTCCCCCGCGAACATTTGTCAATAGCGCCCGCAAAACCCCCAGCGGATCTACCCCCACGTGCCAATTGTAGCGGCTGTCTTCCGAGGCCAATACCGCCTTGGATAAATAAGGCGAAAAATCCTGCAATTTCTTTAATTCTAAGTGAGCGTTATTCTGAGGGGGACGCAGCGGAGTTTGACCGTCGCGGGCGTAAACAATCACCGGGCCGTTGATACTTCTCGGTAGAGGCCGCACTTGAAACTTGGTCGATTCAGCACCTACCAACAGCGCCATCAAAGCGGTAATTCCGCTGACGCCGTAAAAGCTGTAACGCACAAATTCCAAATACCAAGGCGGCGGATCTATGTACTGAATTCTGACGGCGGCGGCGAGTTCCGGCGGCCCTAAAGTGAACACGTCTCCGTGACGCAGGGACATACTTTTAACTCGCCTTTTGCCGCAGTAAATGCCGTTGGTAGAGTCTTCGTCTTTAATTACAAAAGGTGTTCGCCGCCGACTGTCCCGCGACAAAGATAGGTGCAGGTGGCTGACAACGGGATTGCGAACTACAATATCTGATGATTTGGACGATCGACCTAACAGATATCGATCGCCCAATAGCGGATAAACCTCAGCTTTAGCTGCACCCGCATCCTGCACCCAGAGTTCGGGTACTTTGGCATTCGGCTTCAGCACTAGCTGGTTAAAATTAACCTTGGCAATTGTCTGGACTGCTTGGGTAATCGCACCCAAGACGGTTTGAGGTTTGCGGGGCGGCTGCGGTGGGGTCATATTTCGCTATGGACTACGATCGAGCGATCGGCTCTTGCACCATTCTACTCGCAACTTTTGGCTATTTTCACAATCCGTCCCACACCAAGAGACGATTTTGGGAGCAATTTTGGCATTGGTGCGAGTCCTACAGACAAGCAACATCTCGGTTGTAGACTGATTTATCTAAATTTCGGGTGCTGGTGGTAAACTTGGAATCTACCCGATAAATTACCAAAAATAAAGTTTGTGCGATCGATCGGAATACAAATAATTTTCGACTAAAAGCCTCAACATAAAACTCAATTCCGCAGGCTGTAATTTTACTATAGTCATGCCGTCGCACAGGTTCTCAATCATATCAAACATCATCGTGCGCCGAAAATATCTTCGCCAAATCCAGACAAAAATCTGGAAAACACAGCATTCCCACCGTCTCATGCGGCAAAACAATTCTTTTCAACCTGTAACCAAACCTACCTTGATTATCTTGATACGGATCGTGATAAATTTCTAGGCAATTATCCACTAAATTCAAGATCCAGTAATCCGAGATGCCATCTTCAGCATAAACCGATAATTTTTCCCTTTGAGCGTAACTCAAAGTCGCATCAGCAATCTCAACTACTAACAAAATATCCGCAGGTTCCGGTGGAGCAGCCAAATAATCATCAGCTCGATTGCGAGCAACTACCGCATCCGGCACAGTTTCGCTCTCACCATACAAAATAATCGGTTGTTGTCCCCGCACGATCGCGCGATCGCCCAAAAGTATAACTAGAGAATCCACCAAATTAGCATAGCAATCTGAGTGGAATGTTGTATTTTGTGGCAGCAGTACGATTTCTCCCCTAATCAACTCTACCCGATCGTGTGGTTCAAAAAAACCCAATTCACCCAAGCGGTGATATTCAGCGATAGTAAAGCGTTTTGCAGCAACAGCAGTCATAACTATACAAATATTCCCTACTCTTTCCTAATCCTATTCTAGCGACCACGAATCCGGAGCAAGTCAAGATTTACTCGCTCGCCCTGCGATATCCCACACACAGCCAGCGCCCCTGCGTCATCTCAAATCAAACTCAACATCAATAAATTCTCCGTCGTTTCACCCAACTTGCTGCGGTGAGACTAATTTGCAACCGATCGCAATCTCGTCCAAGTGCATTAATCTGCCAATTAATCTGCTAATTGTCGCAATTTTTTACCCAAAAAAAGTACCGCTGCGATCGCAGCACTAAAATATTATAAATTTGCTAAAATCAACTTTTTCACTTTTGCAAGTGCGCCCGACGGTGAAGATGTTCTTAATTGCTGAACCCCTTGGGGTCTATTTATTCTTCCTGATTCCTGATTCCTGATTCCGACTTCCGACTTCACGCTTGACGAATTCCTGATGACTACTGACTTCTTGCTTATTATGCCTGATGCCTGATTCCTGATTCCGACTTCACGCTTGACCAATTCCTGATGACTACTGACTACTGACTACTGACTACTGACTTCTGACTTCTGACTACTGACTACTGACTGCTGACTACTGACTACTGACTACTGACTTCTTTGATAATTAAAACCCCCCTTAAAAAAGGAGGGTTTTAGGAATACAATATGCCAGATTGTCGTTACATCGAAGAACCCAAACCGGCATAAGCACCGTAGAAGAAAAGAGCCAAAATGCTCAGAGCACCGAGGCCTGCAACAGTAGCTACCAGCCACAAAGGAATTCTGCCACTTTCACTAAACATAGCCATCACCTCGCTAATTCACAGCAAAACAAGTTCTATTGAACCACTGACATCAGACTCGCGTCACCAGTTAATTAAAGAAATAACTGGAGAACAAAATACCCAGAGTAAAAATCATCAACAGACCCAAATAAAGGGAAGTCCGATTTAACTCTACGGGTTGTTCGTTGGGATTAGGGGCGCGTTCAGGCATTATAAACTCCTATCGTTGAATAAATTGCATTGCTGCGATCGCGCCCAAAAAGAAAATTGTTGGGACACCTAAAGTATGAACGGCCAACCAGCGTACCGTAAAAATCGGATACGAAATTGGCTCATTGTTTGGGGTTCTGCTCGTCATTTTTCCCAATCCTTGTTAAATTACTTGGCAATGAACTGATCTACTTGTTTCTTAGCTTCAAAGCGATCCGAGATAATCGGAACTTCTTCGCGCTGCGGTGTGAAATACTGGTTGGGGCGAGGAGTTCCGAAAGCATCGTAAGCCAAACCCGTTTGCACAAACAGCCATCCAGCAATAAACAAAGCTGGGATGGTGAGGCTGTGAATTACCCAATAACGGATGCTTGTAATAATGTCCCCAAACGGACGTTCTCCAGTTGTACCGGCCATTTAGAATCCTCCTTTCAACAACAAATCGACAGACAATCTCTATTACTATTCTACTATCAAGCAGCTTGCGCTGAACCTTGATATTTCAGTAGAGTACCGCTGGCACCGATCACAAATCCGCGATCGGGGCCCATAAAGACAATCCTGTAAAAATTAGCAGGAACATCTTCAACTTCGCGGTCTTTTTGCCAAGTTTTCCCGCCGTCCAAACTGCACAGCAAATTGCCGCCGCCGCCGGCTACCCAAACTTCATTATCAGTCCGGTAAGCCATGTCTAGCAAACCCCAACTCGCTTTGCGATCGGGAAAAAACGGTTTTCCCCAACCTTCAGGATTGGACGGATCGCTAAACTGAATCTGACCGCCGCGGGCGAGCATCCACAAACGCCCGTCCTTGGTAAAGCCCATATTTTGCAGGCGCCTAGAACTGTTGCGGTTGTGGGGTTCCCAAGATTCTTGTCCTGGTTTCCAGACCGAGTAGAAATTACCCTTCGAGGATACCGCAACATACTGCCCGTCTTCTGAACGGTTGATATTGCGAACTACCCCAAAGGAATCTTGTACGATCGCTTTCCAATTTTTGCCACCGTCAGAAGTACGGTAAATCGCGCCTACATCCGTCGTCATATCAGCCGTATTTGGGCCAATAGCTGCGATCGTACTTGGAGAACCCGGTAACTGAGAGCTCAAAGCAATCCGCGTCCAAGACGAACCCTCATCTTCTGTGTGGAGCAAAACCGACGGCTGGCCGACTATCCAGCCTTCCTTACCCGAAAAACTCACCGACGAAAAACGCGATCTCGGCTCGTCGATATCCAGTGCGATCGGTTTCCAGTTAGTCCCGCCGTCGCTCGTTTCAAACAGAGTCGCCTCCGAACCGACAACCCAGCCGTGGCGATCGTCATTACCTGTAAAGGCAATATCCTGCAAGTTAGCTTCCGTCGGCAAGGAAATCACCTGCCAAGGGTTGTAACTCACAGAACCGATCGTGCTGCAACTCGTACAGATGAGTGCAGCCGCCAATAACATTACAATTCGTTGCCAAAATCTCACAATCGTTTTACTGCAAACCATACATACTAAGTAACAACAAGAAACCAACGACCAAGCCGCCAAAAATTAGCAAACTTTTCTGACCTTCGGTCATGCCGTTCACACCCACACCGTAGCGCTGATTTGCCTTAAATCCCGATACCCCTTCGAGCTGACCGAGGTTTTGAAACATCGGTTTGCGCGCCGCACAGACGGGACAGACCCAAGTCATAGGCAAATCTTCAAAAGCCGTGCCGGGGGCAATATCAATTTTAGGATCGCCCTTTTTGGGGTTGTAGACGTAGCCGCAGGCGCGGCACTCGTGCCGGTCGAGGGTTTTAGTCTCAGTGGCTGGATCGCTCATAGCTCCAAAAGAGTAGGTCAGCTAATCTTAAAAATATACATTAAAAATTATTGCAGAAAATGTACCGTTAATCTCGATCGACCAGTAATTTCTGTTACCGAAAAATTGGGCCTAAAGCCCCGTGTCCCGATCCGACGGCTTTTATGATAAGTTATGTATTGTTGATTCGCGAGATGTTAAAATCCGGTCTCAACTGTATAAATCCAAAAAATCTCAAATAAGTTGGGGCATCAACTATCGGGCTAGGCAATATCAGACAAGCCGTGCTTGCTTTTGCTGTTTAAATCCACAATCCCCATGCCTTTAGGTTGGGGAGTATGTCAAACAACCCTTTCACAGAGGCAGTAATTATTCACCGTGTTTGCACTAAGCGGCTACGAGTATTTTTTAGGATTCCTGCTAATTTCCAGCCTAGTACCCATCCTCGCCCTCACGGCGTCTAAGGTACTGCGGCCCAAAAGTCGTCCCTACGACCGACGCACTACCTACGAATCTGGCGTCGAGCCGATCGGCGGAGCCTGGATTCAGTTCAACATCCGATATTATATGTTTGCCCTAGTCTTCGTCATCTTCGACGTAGAGACTGTCTTCCTTTACCCTTGGGCGGTTGCTTTCAACCAGCTAGGACTCTTGGCTTTCATCGAAGCCTTGTTTTTCATCACGATCCTCGTTATTGCTCTTGTCTATGCATGGCGCAAAGGAGCCTTAGAATGGTCTTAAGTTCTGACAAATCACAAAAATCGCTAATTGTCAACCCCGCAGAGCGCCCGCAAGTTACATCCGAATTATCAGAGAACGTCATCCTGACAACGGTTGACGACCTCTATAACTGGGCGAGACTTTCCAGCCTGTGGCCGCTGCTTTACGGCACGGCTTGCTGCTTCATCGAATTTGCAGCTTTGATCGGATCGCGCTTCGACTTCGATAGATTTGGGCTAGTACCTCGATCGAGTCCCCGGCAAGCCGACTTGTTGATCACCGCCGGTACAATTACCATGAAGTACGCCCCCATCTTGGTGCGGCTGTACGAACAAATGCCCGAACCCAAATACGTGATCGCCATGGGCGCTTGCACGATCACCGGCGGTATGTTCAGCGTAGACTCCCCCACAGCAGTCAGAGGCGTTGACAAACTGATTCCCGTAGATGTGTACATCCCCGGCTGTCCTCCTCGTCCCGAAGCGATTATTGATGCGATCGTCAAACTGCGCAAAAAAATCGCCAATGACTCCATCCAAGAACGGGCTAACTTGTTACCCACTCACCGCTACTACACCAGACCCCACAAAATGAAAGTAGTAGACGACATTTTGGACGGCAAATATTTGTCAATTCCCGGCCGCATCTCGCCACCGAAGGAGTTGACCGAAGCCATGGGAATGCCCGTACCGCCCGCCCTGCTTGCAGGACAAAAACAGGAGGTCAAACGTGGCTGAGACAGAATCTGCGATTGTTGAAGCTGGGAAGGTTTCTCAGTGGTTGACTCAGAATGGCTTTGAACACGAAGCTTTAGCGCCCGATAATTTGGGCGTGGAGATATTAAAGGTCGATCGAGAATTCCTAATTCCGATGTCCACAGCACTGTACGCCTACGGGTTCAATTATATGCAGTGCCAGTGCGCCTACGACCAAGGCCCTGGAGAAGATTTAGTCAGCGTCTACCACTTGGCGAAGCTGACAGATAATGCTTCTCATCCCGAAGAAGTCCGCGTCAAAGTATTCATCCCCCGCTCCGATCCGAGAGTACCATCAGTCTACTGGATTTGGAAAGCAGCAGATTTCCAAGAGCGCGAATCCTACGATATGTACGGCATTATCTACGAAGGACATCCGAATCTGAAACGGATTTTGATGAACGAAGATTGGGTAGGCTGGCCGCTGCGGAAAGATTACATTTCCCCCGATTTCTACGAGCTGCAAGATGCCTATTAAGGGATTTTTGAGTTTTTTTGTAAAAATTTAGTTGGTCGTTTTGCATCCACTTCCTTGGGGAGTGGGTGCATTTTTTGGCATTTTTTTAATTTACCAGAAAGAATTGGTTGAAAGCCTCTCACGAGTGAGGGAGAAATAAAAATCAGACTATTCA
>NZ_JAUBOJ010000269.1:0-2539 GCF_036700185.1 Microcoleus sp. BM001215392
TTACCAGCTTCGATGGTTGCGTGCGGACGCAAAATTACCTCAGTAAATCGAATTTTGCCATCTTTTTGCGTCATTGTGCCTGTCGCTTCATCCGAGTAAGAAATTACCCGAATCGCAGCACGAGCACACAAAGCAAGATAGCTCAACATATGGCAAGCTGACAGCGACATTACTAATAAGTCTTCAGGATTGTACAGCGCAGCATTGCCCCGAAAAGTTGGGTCTGCTGAACCTACAAATGGTGGCTTACCGTCGATATTTATTGTATACTGGCGAGAATAAGCATCATAAGATGAAGTAGAATCTTGACTGGCACCTGTCCAAACTGTGTTGATGCGGTAGGTGTGTTCTTTGCTCATTTATATTAATTTGGTAATTAAAATTATAATTAATATTATATCACAGGAGCTGTTTGATCGTTCGGACTTCAGTCCTCAGCATTTGATGCGGACTGAAGTCCTCACTACGAACCGATTTTTTAAATTGAAAAAGCGCCTAACTTGTTACGGTTAGGCGCTATATAATCTTTCAAAATTCGCTAAAATTAATCGTTGCGAGACACAAGATTTGATTCAACTTTAGCAGTTGCAACTGGTACAATTCGAGTCAATGCCGATTGCAGCATCGGAGTTTTGGTAACAGAATCGTTTGCTAAGTTAAACAAAGGATTTGATAAAATTCCTGCCAATGTTGTGGCAACTAAGGTGAGTACAACGCTGACCTGCAAAGGTCGCATTCCCTGAAGGTTCCAGCGAACTGGCGGATAGTTTTTCACGGAGTCCGACATTTCTTGAGGTTCTTTTACTACCATCATTTTGACGACGCGGATGTAGTAGTAAATTGAAACTACGCTGGTAATTAATGCCAGGATAACTAAGCCGTAAAGTCCAGCTTGCCAGCCGGCCCAGAATAGATAGATTTTGCCGAAAAATCCAGCCAGTGGCGGAATTCCACCGAGAGAAAGCAGGCAAATACTCAATGCTAATGTTAGCAGCGGGTCTTTTTGATACAAGCCAGAGTATTCGCTGATTTGGTCGGTTCCTGTCCGCAACGAGAACAGGATGATGCAGGCGAAAGCGCCTAGGTTCATGAACAGGTAAACCAACATATAAAATATCATGCTGGAGTAACCGGCTTCGGTTCCTGCAACTAAACCAATCATCACAAATCCGGCTTGGGCGATCGACGAATAAGCTAAAAGCCGCTTCATGCTAGTCTGGGCGAGGGCGACCACATTGCCCAATACCATGCTGAGTATGGCTAAGGCTGTGAATACGAAGTGCCACTGTTCTGTGAGTGCGGGGAATGCACTTGTTAACAACCGGATGGCTAGGGCAAAACCGGCTGCTTTGGAACCGACGGAAAGGAAGGCGACAACGGGTGTTGGCGAACCTTCGTAAACGTCTGGAGTCCATTGATGGAAAGGAACTGCGGAGATTTTGAAGGCGATTCCGGCGATCGTAAAAACCAATGCAATCACTAAACCGAGAGATTCACCGTTATTCACAGTAGAAAGGTTGGCTGCGATCGCACTTAGCGTAGTTTGGCCGCCAGACAACCCGTATAGCAGCGACAAACCATAGAGAAATACCGCTGAAGAAGACGCCCCAATTAACAAATATTTCAAAGCAGCTTCATTGGAACGCGGATCGCGTTTTGTGTAACCCGTCAGCAAATAAGACGAGATACTCAGAGTTTCCAACGAAATAAAAATCATCACCAATTCATCAGCGCCACTGAGGAACATTCCCCCCAAAGTAGCCGTGAGCAAAATGCCGATAAATTCCCCTAAAGCAGTACCAGTTTGCAGTACATAACGGACGGATATCAAAATAGTGACAGCCGCCGTCAGAGCGATAATTCCGCGAAACACCAAACTCAAGGCATCGCTGTTAAAACCGCCCAGAAACGAGATAGTGTTAGTGTTATCCCACTGCAAACACAAAGCAGCGACGGCGGCCAGCAAACCCGCAACGGCAACGTAGGGAGTCCAATTAGAGGAACTGCGCCCTACGATTAAGTCGCCGACGAGAACCACCAAGAGGGTGATGATGACAATTCCCTCGGGTAAGATAGTTCCAGCATTTAGCTGGGCTGCAAGAGTAGCAAAATCCATATTTTCAGGCAGGTTGGGTAATACAGGCCCAAAAGGCTGTAATGGGCAGTGAGCTCGTAAAAATTCTTTACCAAACTGGATTGTAGCTGATTACAGCTTCGCAAGCCGAGTTTTGCGGTGTTTGTTGCCGGGGATCGAGACGGGGGTTTGGCCCGAGTTGGCCCGAGCCGGCGGGGAGTCGGCGGGGACTCGGCCCAGAGTCGGCGGGGAGTTGGCGGGGAGTTGGCGGTTGAAACCGCAACTATACAAACAATGTCTGCCTCCGCAGACTGAAGAATTTAACTGAAGAATTTAGAGGTAATATCATGTCTCAAGAGAACTACCACAATCAGATAGGTTCGATCGTTCCGAATGCAAGTTAACCGTTATGGATGCGGACTGAAGTCCGAACGATCAAACCGTTTTTAGGGTTGGTAGTCAGGA
>NZ_JAUBOJ010000269.1:2639-10505 GCF_036700185.1 Microcoleus sp. BM001215392
TGGATGCGGACTGAAGTCCGAACGATCAAACCGTTTTTAGGGTTGGTAGTCAGGACTTTAGTCCTACTCTTGGATGTGGACAAAAGTCCTGACTACAAACAAGACTATTTTACCGCAATAAATGCAGTCTCAAGCGTACAAGACTTTTGGAACGATGTCACAATGTTTTTTGTAGTTGCCCGTAAATCCATAATTGGTTTGTAGTGAGGACTTTAGTCCTAATAAGATGTCGGATAATTCACCGAACTTGCTGTCACGATGACCTCCAGCATACGATTAAAGGGGATTCACTACGCGCGCACAATTATTAAATATACTTCCCGAGCCTAAGATTCGTTCGTAATGAGGACTTTAGTCCGCTCAATTAGAGGACTAAAGTCCTCACTACGAACAGTGTTGATTGCTGGTTGGTGACCGGACATAATATTATCCATCCTCTGAAACACGGCGCAATATTTTCTCCCCAATAAGCGCGTTCCTTGGGTTATCAACTAGCCCTGTGTCGAGTAGCACAACACCAAAAAGTACCGCCCATCCCTTGGCGCGTTGCAGTGTTGCTTCCGAAGCATTTGCATATTCTGCGATCGCCCGTTGGCGTGCATTTCGATCGCCAAAAAGCATCCAAATAGCAGCAATATCTGTCGCAATATCGCCAGATGTCATGTCGCCCCAATCAATAATCCCGGCGATCGCACCGTTGGCAACCAGCACGTTTCGCGGGTGAAGGTCGCCGTGCAACCATGTTGCTTCAACGTCAACAGGCGCGTTTAAAGCCACATTCCAAGCATTCTCAATCTCTCCATTAATCAGGTTAGTTTTCGCCTTCAACCGTTGCATCCGTTCCTCAACAGAAACCGCCCGCTGCTGCAACGGTACGCCGCGAAAGGCATTTGATGGCGCATTCAATGGTGCAGGTACGTGCAACGATCGCAAGAAAGAGGCAAAGCGTTTTGCTTGATTGGGGTGGGGTTCCTGTCGATCGGCAGTTACACCGGGCAGCCAAGGCAATACACTCCACCGCCAAGGATAACCCCCTGCTGGCTTGCCCACCCTGCAAGGGGTTGGAACAGCGATAGAAAGCCGATCGGCCAAAAGTGGCAGCCAAGTTTGCTCGTTTTCGATTAGGGCGGCTGCTATTTTGCGGCGCGGGAGTCGTACAGACAACTCGTCGCCCAGCCGAAACATTGCATTATCCCAACCACAATCAACGAGATGAATCGGCAGGTGTTTCAAATCAGGATGCTGGTTTTCTAACAATCTGTAGACGAGGGCTACATCTATTTCGACTTCGGATATCGGTGTTCCTATCGAACTCGGTTTTGCCTCCAACTCCATATATATTTGCCTTTTTACCCTGACTGTCGCTTTTTTAAGGATAACGGAGGGCGATCGCGAACAATGCTGCTGCCACAAACGCTGCTAACGCCCGAATATGATTCCACATTGTCCAGCTAACAAGGTAGCTAGCCCATAGTTTCGCGCCCTCAGCGCTTCCAGGCTCGACTTTCGCCAGCGCATCGTTTAGCGGTACATTAAATGCGATCGTCACGAATACCGTACCGACGAGATACAACAAGCCACCAATCAGCAAATAGGCAGCACCCGGTTGATGCGACTTGAATGAGGAGATAATCAGAAAGATACAAGCCGCAGCAGTTCCAAAAAGCGCCGTCATAAACAATGGATCGATCGCGGTAATATTGATCGATTGCATGGCCGCAATCCCCTGGGCCGGCGGGAGTCGGCTAAGGGCATTCATCACGAAGGTTGAGAAGGCAAAAAATACTCCTGCTATCAGTCCGCAGCCCAGTGCCGAGAACAGCTTTAATGCGAAATGTTGTTGCATAATTAGAGGTTGCAGTATCATCTTACCTTCCTAGCAGTTAAGCGACTTGGACGCGAGCATTGGCGATCGACTCCGCTAACGTTTGCCCGCCAAACTCGTCATTCTCAACACGGATAAAAGTGATATCGGTGATGCCAATAAACCCAAAAATTGTTCTTAAATAATGGTCTTGATGATTTAGCTTCTCGTTGTCTTCACCAGGCCCAAAACCCGAACCACCTCGCGCTGTGATGACAAACATTTTCTTACCCAACACGAGCGGTTTGTAAGGATTTGCAGCATCCTCTGAGTCATAGACAAAGGTTCGCCCCGGACGCACAATTTGGTCAATATACGCTTTGAACGTACTCGGAACGCTAAAATTGTACATCGGAATGCCGATGATACAGACATCCGCAGCTAATAATTCGTCCACCAGTCGATCGCTAATCCGAATCGCTTCGGGCAGTTCCGGCGTGCGTTGTTCTGGCGCTGTATAAGCCGCCGCAATCCACGGTTCATAGATTGGCAGATTATCGATCGATTTGCCAGAGCCAGATCGTACCTAATTGAGAATGAGCAACCTCTGACACAAACCGCATCCCCACTTTCTGTAATACCCGATTGGAAGCATTAGTTTCAGCCAGAGTATGAGCGTTGACGGCTCGAACTTCCTCGCGACCAAAAGCATAGTCAATTAGCCCCTGCACCGCCTCAGTTGCCAATCCGCGATTCCCATATTCGGCAGCAATTTCATACCCAATTTCGACAATACCTGACTCATTCGGTTGACCTTTGAAACCTCCGTTGCCGACAAGCACTGACTCTTGCGGGTGAATAAAAAAATATCCATTCCAACCATTAGGAAGCGGTAAGGATTCATCATCAGGAAGGGAAAATGCGTGAGGGAAGTGAGGCCAGCTATCAGGTACTGTGACTTGCAAAAGTTTTGCCAGCTCGCTTTTACTGCTCAAAAAAACCTTGATGTGAATCCGTTCGACGGGGAGTAGTTGCAGATTTTTAGTTTTAATCATTTTTATGCCTTTTGTTCAAAATTGCGATCGCACAATTCAGCAAGCACGATTTTCACCTATTGCCCCGTTAATAAAACATAGCGCGAACCTGCCATAGATACCAGGCCGCCCACAGCGAGAACAGCGCAAACGGCGAAAATAGCAGGGTGCCAAAACGAATAAACTTGGCATTAAGTTCGCGCACCAGAATAAAAGTAAAAGAGTACCAATAAAGCACGTTTGCCATTTGTGCCGCTAGCCAACCAATATCGCTGCCGCTGTCAAGCCAAAAACAACCTACAATCAGCAGAGGTACAGACCATAAAAGATCCGCAACTCCCAATCCATAAGTTACCATTAGGTCAACACGTTCTGCTTCTGCTTCGACAACCGATGGACGCGGCAGGCGCAGGAAAGCAAATATCCAGAAACCCAAGTGCAGTATCGCTGCAATTCCATTCACCGTTGCAATCAGCTTGATTCCACAATCTGTGATTGCTTGACTTTGCATCGTTGTGGAAATCATTGTAGCTACTCCTTAATCTTTCCCCTTGGCATACTTGAGCTGAACTAATTCCGTCGGATACTTTTGTACTTCTATTAACTTTAACTTCATCTCTGTCGGAGATGACAAGAATAAGGGTATTCCTTTGCCTAAAATGATAGGTACGACGAACAGAATATATTCATCAATTAGTTGAGATTGGAGGAATGCAGCGATTAATTCGGCGCCTCCAACTAACCAAATTCGTTTGAGTCCTTGCAACTTCATTTCTTGGAGAAATTTATCCGGGCTTGCGGACGTAAATAATACATCATTGCGTTCAGATGATAGGCTTTGTTTGGTAAAAACGTAGGATGGCTTCTCAGGATGCGGCCACTCGCCAAAGCTCAACACCTGTTCGTAGGTTTTGCGCCCCATCGCCAATCCATCGATCGATCGATAAAACTCACCATACCCGTGGTCGGTTTCCTCCGTCTCAAAAGCTGTCAGCCAATCAATACTACCGTCTTTACGGGCAATATAACCATCCAGACTGCTTGCAATATAAAGTACGATTTTTGTCATTGATTAACCTCCTTTCCAGGGCGATGCTTGTGCAAGAATAAGTCATTTAGCGTTACTGTCATGACTGAGATAATCCGCTCGATTTAGGCGGTAAACAAAACAGTCATCGTCACCAAACTGTCGCGGTTCCACAAATTGAAAGCCAAGACGTTCATAGAAGCGGTGGGCGCGGGTATTGCTGGCCAGTGGATCGATCAGTACAGCCGTCACCGCAGAGTCGCAAAAACATCGCGCCAGTGCAAGCTGCATCATTTTTGTGCCATAGCCTTTGCCCAAATCTGTCTCTTCTCCAATCCAAATGTCGATCGCACGTAGATTCTCTGGAACATCGCCCCAGTAGTGACTATCCTCAAGTGCTGGATCGATAATCTGAATAAATCCGATCGCCCGGCCATCAATTTCAGCAATCAATTGCTCTCGACCGTCGGGAGTGCGATCGAGTTCTATCTCCCAACCCCAATCATCGTTAGGATCGGCGTTAATGACATGAGGTTGTTCATCCCAATGTCGCAGCAGAGCTAAATCAGCGGAGGTGGCGGGGCGTAGATTTATCATCATTCATTACTTTTGAAATTTAATTTTTAGTGCCTTGATTAATGTTAACCAAGAAAATGACATACTGCTTCCATATTATGTCCATCTGGATCTAAAACAAAAGCACCGTAATAATCAGGATGATAGTGAGTTCGCAAACCCGGAGCACCATTATCTCGCCCTCCTGCTGCTAGCGCTGCTGTGTAAAAAGCCTGAACCATCTCATGAGTTTCTGCACGAAAAGCAACATGAATTCTCGGAGTATTTACCTCTGCCTCTGTAATCCAGAAATCGGGATTTCCGTCTATTCCAAAACCTGCGAGAGATATGGAACCAGTCACAGAAGCATCAAACTCTTTCAGCAATTGATAACCAAGCGGGGCTAAGGCTTTGGTGTAAAACTCTTTGCTTTTCTTGAAATTACTAATGTTAATGCCAGTATGGTCAATCATCAATTTTTACTACCATTTATTTGTTGCATTTAGGAGTTGAGGGATATCACTTATTGATTCTCAGTAGGAGTAATCCACTGGACAAGTTGAATCACCACACCATTGGGGTCTGTAACCTGAAAGAATTTCTCTCCCCACGGTTCAGTCTCGATCGCAGCCGCAATCGGCACGCCTTCTGATTGATGGCTAGCTAATATCCCCAATATGATAACAAAAATGGCTTGTAGTGTGGAATGCAAGTCCGCAAAAAGGAGCGGACTTGCATTCCACACTACGAACATTGAAAGTGCTGAAGCAGTAATCTGCATAATTACTTCTGATAGTTAGGACGAGGGAGACTTTTATTTTTCATTTGCTTTTCTCTAATTTTAAGGTGCATTTTTAACTCGTTCGTAAACTTCCCCAATTCCTCCTGGCGGGACGGTTTCATATTGCATTGCGTCATCGTTGATGCAAAACCAACTTGCTTTTGAGCTTGTATAAAAATGCGCCACTGGTTGCTGTTCAACAAATGTGTCCATGACGCTCGCCGGGACAGCAATATGGTTTAATTCATGACTGACTATTGGCATATTAGAGCCACATTTGCTACAAAATGTTCTTCTCAAATACGATGACGAATTGAAATAACTGAGTAAGTCTTCGCCTTGCAACCATTGAAACGTTTTCGATTCTGCATGAAGGAAGGGTGCGAATGCTGAACCATGTATTTTCTGGCAGATTTTGCAATGGCAGAATGTCAGAAAGTACGGCCCCTCGAACTCAAAGGCGATCGCCCCGCATTGACATGAACCTTTGTTGTACATTTGTCAACCCTCTTTTGAAACTTAACAATAAAAAAAGGTGTAAACTCAGATTTTTGGTATTGATGCGATCGACTCTCAACCCACTTCTACGAGCATTTAACCGGATAAGATTTACTACCAAAGTCTAAGGTAATGGCTGAGTTTAGCTGAGTGGTGAGACTAGGGCTGCCCTGTCTGACAATAATACCAGGCTCCATACTAATTACCAAGGGACTGGTGCCACCAAAAACATCGCGCAAGACTGGAGTTGTCCAAAAGCTGTAATCGCCATCACTGCCAAAATTTGCCTCTAAATATCTAAATTTACTTTCGCTGGATTTATAAACAGCGGTGGCTTTTACGTAGATATTTTGTACTGAATAGCCATAGCGTTTTACTAGAGAAGTTTCGGTCAAAAGGTCAAATTCTACATCAAAAATAGGCAGTCTACCGGGTGAAATCTTTGCCCGACAAGTATGTACCTGTGCCATTGCTACTGGGTTGGATGTTTGGGGATTTTCTTCGCAGGAAACTGGAAATGTTTTGCGCCGAAAATCTACTGATATAGTTGCATTAAGTTTGGCTGCTGTGTTGGCATATTGCGATCGGCCCGACATCCTGCTGATGACAAGCGGTTGATTTTTTTCTATGCTGAATTCCCGCAAAATGGGAGTTGTCCAGTAGTCATAGTCTCCATCTGTTCCGTAGAGTGCATCCCAGACAAGAATCTCTTGTGGCGTTCGATCTGGGCGCTGGCGTTTTGTAACAACAGGCAAGTGTTTAATTGACGCATCGATAAAATCAAATTCTACCTCAAATGCGGTTTTTCCATAGGGCGCGATTTGCGATCGACAGGTGTACGTCGCAGGGGCTGGCGGGGGCAAATTTTGTGAATTGGCAATTGGCGATCGACAGCCAATGCCAAGTAAGATACAAAATAGTGCGATCGCCAGAGGTTGCCAAAATACTTGCAACCTTAGCGCTTTTAAGGATTTGAAGCAGAATTTTTTGAGGTTGTGCTTATCTAATATTTTCACGGCACTTTTTCAATTTTTCTGTTGTTAGCGATCGCTGCCATGTTGCCAGATTTATCGGATCGGTTTCGATCGCGCGAATGATATTCACCCGGTGATACGCTCCTGCCTCTCGAATATAGCGCTCGATCGCATCATATGCAATTGTTAGTTGTGTTTCTTTATATTCGGCTAGAAAACAGTTTTCATTTTTATCCATCATAAAAGAGATTTCTTCGCCAGTTTGCGCCCGAATCTTGGCATAGAGGTAATCGCCCCAGATGAATTCGCTAAAATGTCCAACCAGCTTTTTAGAGGCAACGATGCGATCGGGGTGCGTCTCTATTTGAGAAAGGGTAGCGGGCATACTGAGGGGTTTATAGATAGGTTCGGGCGATCGCCCCAACGAAGATATGCTTGAATTTGTAGCTAGCTTGCAGGCACTCAAGAGCAAAACTGATAACACAGGGATAAGCAGAAATTTGTTGTTCAAAAGCATCATCAATATTGCTCCTTTACACCTTCACCAAAAATTGATTCAACCTACCGGATTTAAATTTTTTGGTGGCGGCATTTTGTCAAATTTAGGCAAATCTGGATTCATACAATCCCACGGTTGGGCACTAGCTGCGTAAACATCTATTGTAGGCCCAAACCAGCTCGGATCGTCAAGACTGCCTGCCATGATGCCCATGAGTTCAGTATTGGGTGGTTTGCTAAATAATCGCGAACCACAGTTAGGGCAAAATCCACGATCGACAATTCCCCCGCTATCGCCCGTAACATTATAGTATTTGACATCGCCTGTAACAGTGACAGCATGACGAGGAACCAGCATCGCAGCAGCATATGCAGTACCTGTCGCTTTTTGGCAATCCCGACAATGGCAATTTCCCATCACAATTGGTTCTGCTGAGCATTCGTAGCGGATATTTCCGCACAGACAACCGCCAGTAAAAGGTGTTTTCATACAAGTATCTCCAGATGCTTATCAGTTATGTTAACTTGCTGAATGCGTTTCGTTCCATTCCAGGATTTGCGATCGGCGGTATAGGAATAACGGCAGTTAAAATTAGCCGTAGGGTGCGGATACATCGACAATCTCTCAATTCAACAGTTGACAGTTGACAGTTGACAGTTGACAGTTGACAGTTTAAGAGCGACCTCTACCTAGA
>NZ_JAUBOJ010000270.1:0-4796 GCF_036700185.1 Microcoleus sp. BM001215392
ATATGAGATTATAACTAATAACTTATATGCGGTCATGCTTCTTCAGGCTTCAAAACCCAGATGCACCCAATTAGCCGCCGCTGATTTTAGCTTTGTAGCCCAATTTTTTGAGAATTTCGAGGAGCTTTTGCTTGTGTTCGCCTTGAATTTCAATTTCATTATCTTTAACCGTACCGCCCGTGCCGCATTGAGCTTTTAGCTGCTTGGCTAAATCTGCTAAAATTTCAGGTTTTTCTTGAAATCCGCTGATGACTGTAACTGTTTTGCCGCCGCGTCCTTTTCGGGATGCTTCTACTTTCAAAGTTTGTTGATTCGGGGCAACTTCCGGGGTTCCTCGTTGGAGGGCTGCTGAGTTGTCAACGCTGCCAAATTCGGAGTAAACTATTCGTTTTCCTGATTGGTTATTGGGATTGGAGTCTTGGCGTTTTGATGTACTCATAGTAGTTTGGTATTTGGAAATTTTCTGTGGGGTGGGGCGGGTTTATTTAGCTTGTCAGTAGGATTTGAAATTGTTGGGTCGCGGGCCCCTACAGCAATTGATTTTGAGCGTACATTTCCCGGTTGGGATTTAATTATATCGTTTATGGTTGTTTCTGGAGGATTTAAGCGCAGAGGGCGCTCTTGGCGCCAGGAAGAGATGAGAGGGGATAATTCTGATGTTAAGGGATTTGATTTTAAAAGGCGATCGATATAATGTTACATGACTTACCCATTGTGACCAAACAAAGAAACCCGGTTTTTGAGAAAATCTCTACGCCACAATGAAGTATTGCGGTAAAAACCCGGTTTCTGACTGCGATAGTGAGTTGCCTGCTGAATGTACTCCCGATCGCCATATTATAGAAATTGGCGATCGACTGCGATAAAATTATGGAAGTACACCCCGTCAGAAATTTGACGTTACGCTACACTCTTTCGGATTCGGCTAAGCAGTATCATGAAACGCTTGACAAAATGCTCGCCGATGAGGTTAATCTAGACGATCGGCTGTGTGGGGGCGGGTCGATCTAGATTGTTTGTTGGTATTAAATATTATTCGTAAAACCCGCCACTACGGCAATTGATTCTCTGGTGGTAGAGCGCAAATTCCCCGTTCTCAATTGAATTAGCAGTCGATCGATCTAACTCAATCTAGCGGAGCGCGTATGTTTTCTCGTGCCTTTGAAAGAATATTTATGTAGTCTTTAGAAAATATTACTGATACAACTTTCTCCAACACTGCTTCAAGATCCCAAAGAACACGTTGTTCCGCTTGGTCTTCAAACAACGAAGGATGTTCTTCCTGATTAAATCTAAATAACCATTGAAGCAATACAAGGGCTTCATCATCGCTAAGACTTAAAGACACATTTTTATTTCCTTCTGTAGATTCCATGCCGATCGCCCTCCATGTTCTTGAACATTTTGTAGTTTTGCAAGATTCAGTTTCCAGCCACTAATAAATTGACCCGACGGAGAAACCCTTACAGAAGAATATATCGAAGGCTAGAACGAACTTCCGCCATCGAGCGCGATTTCTGCCATCCCTCCCGATCTTACCCGATCGCCCGTAGCCCCATCCACTAGATATAATGAAATCTGTCCCATTATCCCCACAAAGTCCGTGACAGTCACACCCCTGCGTCTCACCACCGAAACCACCACCGCCCAACGCCCCGACTCCCTCGGCAGATTCGGCAAATTCGGCGGCAAATATGTCCCCGAAACCCTGATGCCGGCTTTATTCGAGCTTGAAGCCGCTTTCCACAAATACCGCAGCGAGCCCGAATTTCAACAGCAACTCCAAGGATTACTCAAGGATTATGTCGGCCGCCCCAGCCCTTTGTATTTTGCTGAACGCCTCACCGAACACTACGCTAAACCAGACGGGACTGGCCCGCAAATTTACCTCAAACGCGAAGATTTAAACCACACTGGTGCTCACAAAATTAATAATGCTTTGGCTCAAGCATTGCTCGCAAAACGCATGGGCAAAAAGCGCGTAATTGCTGAAACTGGTGCCGGACAACATGGCGTTGCTACGGCCACTGTTTGCGCTCGCTTCGGCATACAATGCGTTGTCTACATGGGCGTTCACGACATGGAAAGACAGGCTTTAAATGTATTCAGAATGCGCTTGATGGGTGCGGAAGTACGGGGCGTTTCGGCTGGTACGGGAACTCTCAAAGATGCTACTTCCGAAGCGATTCGCGATTGGGTGACAAATGTCGAAACAACTCATTACATTCTTGGTTCGGTAGCGGGGCCCCATCCTTACCCGATGATGGTGCGCGATTTCCATGCAATTATTGGTGAAGAAACCCGCGCTCAGTGTCTAGAAAAGTGGAATGGTTTGCCGGATATCTTATTAGCTTGTGTGGGCGGCGGTTCCAATGCTATGGGTCTTTTCCACGAGTTTGTTGGGGAAGAAACTGTGCGATTAATTGGTGTTGAAGCGGCGGGCGAAGGTGTGGATACTGACAAACACGCTGCTACTCTGACTAAGGGAACTGTTGGTGTTCTGCACGGGGCGATGAGTTATTTGTTGCAGGATAATGAGGGTCAAGTGATTGAGCCACATTCGATTAGTGCGGGTTTGGATTATCCTGGTGTCGGGCCGGAACATAGTTATTTGAAGGATGCTGGTAGGGCTGAATATTACAGTGTTACTGATGCACAAGCTTTAGATGCTTTTCAGCGGTTGTCGCAGTTGGAGGGGATTATTCCGGCTTTGGAAACTGCTCATGCGATCGCCTATTTGGAGACTCTGTGCCCGCAGCTAACCGGCAGTCCGCGCATTGTCCTCAACTGTTCGGGACGCGGTGACAAGGATGTGCAGACTGTGGCGAAGGTTCTGAATATCTAGTTTACCGGAATTTCGGGCGATCGCACTGTAGGAATGGTCAGACGGCGGTTGAAACCGCGTCTGTACAAACGATGTCCGCCGGACGCCGACTTAGAAGATAACGTAATTTTCATCATCCGTTCTTCAACCCGCGTCGGCGGGTTTTGTTTCTGTCGCCGCGGTTTCAACCGCCGAGTCTTACTTATCTTTATCTCTAATAGTTCATGTCCAAAGCATTGGTTTTAATGTCCTTAGGATTCCTAGCAATCTTACCTAATTGTGCCGAGTCCATTCCTGCGCGATCGCTCCCAGAAACTTCCATGAATACTAATATTGCTGCTACAACTTCAATTGCTGAGTTAGAAAAAGCTGTTAACCAACAGATCAATCAATATCGAGCCTCGAAAAAGTTGCCGCCGCTGACTGTCGATCCGCGAATTAGTCAGATAGCCAGAATTCACAGCGAAAATATGGCAAGTGGGAAAGTTAAATTTAGCCACGATGGATTTGACGGGCGGGCGAAAGCAATTACTGTTCCCTATCAAAGTGTAGCTGAAAATGTTGCTTACAATTTTGGCTACAGCGACCCGGTTCGCAATGCTGTTGAGGGTTGGATTAAAAGTGAGGGCCACCGCAAGAATATTGAGAGTCAATTTAATTTAACTGGTATTGCGATTGCCAAAAATGCCAAAGGGGAGTATTATTTTACTCAGCTTTTTGTCCGCAGTCGATAATTGGTTATTTGTGATTGGTTATTGGTTATTGGTTATTGGTTATTGGTTATTGGTTAAGTGGTTGTTTGTTAGTGGTTAGTGGTTGTTTGTTCCACTAACAAGTAACAAGTAACAAGTAACAAGTAACAAGTAACCACTAACCACTAACAAGTAACAAGTAACAAGTAACAAGTAACCACTAACCACTAACAAGTAACAAGTAACCACTAACAAGTAACAAGTAACCACTAACCACTAACAAGTAACCACTAACCACTAACAAGTAACCACTAACCACTAACAACTAACAACTAACAAGTAACAAGTAACCACTAACAAGTAACCACTAACAAGTAACAAGTAACCAATGATGGAATTTCCAGATTTTCAAGTGTGCGATCGCGATATCTCCGATGCTCTGCTATCTTATTATTTGACGGCGGAGGATCTCGCGGTTGATACGGAAACTATGGGTTTGATGCCGTGGCGCGATCGCCTGTGTTTGGTTCAGTTGTGCGATCGGCATGGTAAAGTGGCGGCGGTGCGGATTGCTAAAGGCCAGACGGCGGCACCGAATTTGAAAAAGCTCATGGAAGCTGAAAATATTGAGAAGGTCTTTCACTTTGCGCGCTTCGATCTGGCAACAATGCGTCACAATTTAAGTATTGACATTGCACCTGTTTTCTGCACAAAAATAGCTAGCAAGTTAGCCAGAACTTATACTAACAGACACGGACTTAAAGAGTTAATCCAAGAGTTGGAAAAAGTAGAACTCAATAAAACTTCTCAAAGTTCGGATTGGGGAAATTCCGAGCATCTTTCTGATGACCAATTGAGCTACGCCGCTAACGATGTTCGATATTTGCTGGGCGCTAAACAAAAGTTGACTGCTATGTTGCAGCGAGAGGAACGCTGGGAAGTTGCACAGCAATGTTTTGGGTGTTTGCCAGTTTTTGTAACTTTGGATTTGTTGCAGTACGATAAGATTTTCGAGCACGGCTCATCTTAGGTGCGATCGCACAACTGCACTCACATAGGTTTGATCGTTCGGAATGCGAGTCCTTCTTCAGATTTGGATGAAGAAGGACTCGCATTCCTCACTACGAACCTAATTATGATTATTGTTATTTATTTGACCGGGCTAGATTTAAGTTAAATAAATTTCAAAACTTACAAGTATTTTTAATTAGAACTCCTCGGGATTGTGTTCCTGCATCAAAGCTTCTAGTTGATCGTCAACATTTCTGACAACTTGTTCC
>NZ_JAUBOJ010000270.1:4896-10465 GCF_036700185.1 Microcoleus sp. BM001215392
GTGTTCCTGCATCAAAGCTTCTAGTTGATCGTCAACATTTCTGACAACTTGTTCCAAAGCGGGTAAGCCTTCCAAAGGTAAAGGAGAAAGCCGAGTTCGATCGCGAATTTGATTCACTTTGCGCTGCAATTCTTCGGCCAGCCGCAGCGCGTCCCGACTCAAAGTAGACAACTGCTGCTGCTGGTAAAACCTCAAAGCTGCCCCGCGCAAGACTTGCAGCGTGGCTTCTTCCTTCCCGCCCACTGGCATTACTCGCAAGCGCAACAGCAAATGAGTTTTTCCATAGATGCGTTCAACTTCGACTTGTTTGGGATGTTCTACCGGGGAAACAGGCATATCTGTCAGCCGCTTCAACTCGTCGATGACTTCTTGAAATAGGACGGGAGATAAACCTTCGAGGATCGATTTCAACACGCCGTCTTGACTCCAAAGAATTCGCCCCATCGATTGGTGGCGCTCAAAAAACAGGCGCCCAATACCGTCTAGCAGCACTCTACCGAGCAATTCTTGGAGCAGTTGGGGCGCGGGTAAAGTTGCCAAAACTTGGACGGGGCTTGACAAGTGCAAGGCTTCGACATCCAAAACCGCAAGCTCTGCCGGTGTCAGCAAAACCTCAGCACGCGCAGGTTTCAAGCGCTCGCGAGCCGGAATCGAGGGTTCGGGCACAGACAGCAGGGTGTCTGCTTCGGAACGTGAATTTGGTGGTGCGGGATTTTTGGGTGTTGGGGCTGCTGTGGTTTCTGTCAGGCTGGGTTCTCTGACTTGGTTCCCGTGGAGCAGGTAAGCTGAGAGCATCGAGCGCTGAGTTTCCGACGCAATTTGCTCGGTTGTTACCGAGCAATTCATGTAAGCTAAAATCCGCTGTACGTAGTCCAAGGCGGAGTCATCTTGCGCATCGACTATGCCCAATTTAAATAGATTGCCTTCTAGAGATAGAGGCAAAACTTGATAGTAAAGGCAGGCTTCAAAGGGAACTACTGTATCGATGAGTTGAAATATTCGATCGGAGTCCATTGTAGCCGCCGAGTCTGTTGAAGATGTATGTACCATTAGCTTCTCTCTAGTCGGAAGCGCGATCGCTCGCGCCACACCAACCTGATTTATAAAATTAAACGCTGCAACATCCCTGACGGAGCCATTCGTCTGAAAACCGGAAGCTTTTATCAAAAAAAAATCTTGAGTCCAAGAATCTTCTGCTTTCTGTATTCCAGTATCAAATTCTATCAAAAGATTGACAGCTAGATGATGACGGGCGCACTCTCGACTAACTACTCGTGCGATCGCGCGAGATTGATTCCCGTGGCTGACAACGATAGAATTATCTAATTAAAGCCCCTGTCTTACAGATGCACCACAACGAATGATTTAGTGACAACCGCCCCATTGAGGATTGGTTACAAAATTCAAATTCATTCGATCGTCCTGTGAATATTTTACTCCACATAGTTCGCGGTGAGCGTCCCCGATCGTCAGTCGATTTTCGATTTTTCAAGTTGAGATGTTAGATTAACTCCTCTATTTGAATCTGGAAGCTGGATCTTTGGTCTCAAATTTGGCGGTCGAGGATCGTGAGTCTCGGTCGTACAGTATCATTTTTGCCTGCTCGCGGTAGCAGTTGCGATATCCCGATCGTGCGGTTTTCCACGGAGAAACTCGCAGGACTCTATGACGGTTCTGGAATTGATTTGTAGCGCGAATTCTGAAAAATGCTACCGCCAGCTAAGAAGTCGGAATTGCGCGCCACCAATTCCTAATCTACTGGTTGCGCAGGGATTGAGCTGCTAAATAGAGTTTGCTCCACTCGCCGATGACTTGATTGGTTTTTAGCTTTAATTCAGAGGCGATCGACTCTACACTTTTCCCGGCTTTGAGAGATTCTACCAACTGCCGCTGCACCGGCGTCAGGTCATCTAAATATTGCTGCCACTGGACGGGAGTCAAGCCCAAACTGTGTTCTTGGAGCGAAGTTTCCAGCCAGTTGGCGACTAATTCTGGTGCTTGTTTGACTGCAAAAACCCGAATCGCGTGGTAACTGACTTTTTCTCGCAAGCGGTAAATTTGTTTTACCGGAACGTTCAAAACCTCAGCAATTGCCTCTTGGGAACGGCCTTGCAGGTACAGCCGCAGCCACCGCGAAGCCAGCGGATCGACTTCAGCGGCCAAGTAATCCTCAAATTCTTGTTGGACAATCTGCCGCTGAGTTTGTCGTTCTTCCCAAGCTTGACTTTCTCGATACTCGGACATCGCCTGTTCGTCTAGCAGGCTGAGCGGTTCGTCTGTATCGTCAGGTAGAACTTGTTCCGACACCAGCCGCACCCAATCTCCCGCCGGGACTTGCGTCAACCCGCCCCGCTGGGAACGCCGCAGGTAGTTGACGAAGCGGTACACCAGCAGCGGCTGGTTGCGGATCGGCCGCAAGCAGTATTCTTCGGTGCTTGCTAGCAGCAAAGCATTTCGCAAGCGTTTATCTGTTGTGCATTCGGCAATCCAGGCGACTTGAGAAAGGAGGTAGCGATCGGAATTCAGCATTTCCTGAATCACTTCTTGCAGTACCTCCACCGCACTGCGCTGTCTGTCGCGCGAGAGCGAAACCCACGCTTGGATTTTTTGCCGCAGCACCACCAAACCGCCCAGCCGCCCGATCAAGTTGCGGTAAGCTCGCTCGGGCGATACTCCCAGATAGCGCTGCTGTAAAATTCGATATAAAAAGTCGATCGCCCCAGACGCGACGCTTAATTGAGTCGGATTTAGAGAGTCAAATCTTTCTGGCTTGTCTCCTAACAGCCAGCGGACAACACTCTCGCGAGTGCTAGAACTTTCCTGCGGGCAATCTTGTTCGAGTCGCGACTTCCAATCTTGTGCCAGTCTTTCCGCCAAGGTCATGTGCTGTTGAGAATATCTTTCACCCCCGATTTTAAGTGGTATGCTGGTCATTTGAGTCTTTTTTGGCTCTAATAGGATTGGGGTATCGGTAAAATAGTTCGATTCTGCTTGCTTGCGATCGCCATTCCAGGCTTTTTTGATTGCCGATCCATAACTTTTCTAACGATCGAACCAGCAGATGAATTGCCTCTTGACAAAAAAACCTAAATTTGTTATGTAAAATTTTTCTGTCAACTAACGCACTCACCAGCCAATTACCAATTACCAATTACCGATTACCCATTACCAATCCGTACCTCCCTCACTTCACAATTTCTATATGCCTAACTTTTTATTAGAACTCGGTACCGAAGAATTGCCCGCATCTTTTGTCGCAGGTAGCGTCCAACAGTGGCAGGAACTCGTACCTGCAACTCTGGCAGAACAATCTTTGACAAATAACTCAATTAATGTATACGCAACTCCGAGACGTTTGGCCGTTGTTGTTAAAGGACTGCCAGTTAAGCAATTAGATAGAGAAGAAGACGTAAAAGGGCCGCCCGCAAGTTCGGCTTTTAAAGATGGCAAACCGACGAAAGCAGCCGAAGGTTTTGCCAAAAAACAAGGTGTAGAAATCGATGCTTTGGAAGTTCGCGCTACAGATAAAGGCGATTTTGTGTTTGTGCTCAAACAGATTCCGGGGCGGATGACGGCGGATATTTTGATCGAACTTGTGCCGCAGTGGATTAACAAGTTGGAAGGTAAAAGATTTATGCGGTGGGCTGACGGAGATTTGAAGTTTCCGCGCCCGATTAGATCGATCGTAGCGCTGTTTGATGGTAGCGTGCTGCCAATTACCTTGGTGAGCGGTTCGGATACCGTCAAGAGCGATCGCATTTCCCAAGGGCATCGAGTGTTGCACCCGCAGCCTGTCTCGATTCCCCAAGCCGAGGATTATGTCGAGTGTCTGCGGGCTGCTGGCGTGGAAGTCGATCGACAACAGCGCAAAACTCAAATTAAAGCACAAGTAGAAGCCGCCGCCGCCAAACAAGGCGGTTATGCAGACATTACCGAAGATTTGTTAGAAGAAGTCACCGACTTAGTAGAATGGCCCAACGCAGTAGTCGGCAAATTTGACGAAGAATTTTTGATGTTGCCGCCGGAAGTAATCACCACAATAATTGTCACCAACCAGCGCTATTTCCCAATTCTCAAAAGCCCAGAATTCCCCGAACTCCTGCCCTATTTCATTACAATTTCCAACGGCGACCCCGCAAAATCAGCCATCATTGCCACAGGTAACGAGCGAGTCGTGCGGGCGAGATTGGCAGACGGTCAGTTTTTCTACAAAGCAGACTTGGTAAAGCCTCTAGAGGATTATTTGCCAAAGTTGGAGACGGTCACTTTCCAGGAAGATTTGGGTACAGTGCGCGCAAAAGTCGATCGACTGTGCAAGATTGCCTCTCTCATCACCAAGCAACTGCAAATCACCGCCACAGAACAAGCTTACATAGAAAGAGCAGCATTGCTTTGCAAAGCCGACCTTGTTACCCAAATGGTTTACGAACTTCCAGAAATGCAAGGAATCATGGGGCAGAAATACGCCTTAGCCTGCGGAGAACCAGAAGCCGTAGCCACAGCTATTTTCGAGCATTATTTGCCCAAAGGTGCGGGCGATAATTTGCCGCAAACTCTCACAGGTCAAGTTGTCGCAATCGCCGACAAATTAGATACATTAGTCAGCATCTTCGGCTTGGGAATGCTGCCGACTGGTTCCTCCGATCCCTTCGCCCTGCGCCGCGCCGCCAATGCGATAACTAACATTATTTGGGCGGCTCAGTTGCCAATAAACTTGCACCAACTACTCGCAGAAGTTGTCGCAGAATTTACCGCAGTGCGCCCCCAAACATCGGCGGAGTTGCTATCGCAATTATACGAGTTTTTCCTGCAAAGAATTCGCACTTTGCTGCAAGAAGAAAAGAATGTAGATTATGATTTGGTGAATGCAGTTTTGGGAGAAAACGACCCAGAATATACAGAACGAGCATTGAGAGATTTGTTGGACGCGCTGGAAAGAGCAATTTTCTTGCAACAAATCCGCAATGACAAGACTTTGGATCTGATTTACGAAACAGTCAACCGTTCGACTCGTTTGGCGGCTCAAGGTGATTTGGATAAGGTAGAATTGGAACCGAAAACGGCGGTGAAACCCCAGTTATTTCAAAAGTCTTCGGAACAAGCTTTTTACGATGCTGTGGTGCAGTTAATGCCGCAAACGCTGCTATCGAAGCAAACTCGGAATTACCAACAGTTGGTAGATAGTTTGACTGAGATTGCTCCGGCTGTGAGCAGCTTTTTTGACGGCCCAGAAAGCGTTTTGGTGATGGATTCTGACCCGGAAATTAAGCGCAATCGCTTGAATTTACTGGGTTTGTTGCGGAATCACGCGCGGGTGTTGGCTGACTTTGGGGCGATCGTCAAAAGCTAGACAAGTATGGTGCGCATTGCGCACCCTAATCCTGGGTTTGTTCCGGAATCACGCGCGGGTGTTGGCTGACTTTGGGGCGATCGTCAAAAGCTAGAATTTACAACATTTGAGTGCGCCGGGGTTGAAAATCTCCATTTCAGCCCGCCGGGGGTTGACAACCTCCGTTTCAGTCCGCCGGGGGTTTAAACCCCCGTCTCATAGCGAAAGTCCTCTGAAGAG
>NZ_JAUBOJ010000271.1:0-10444 GCF_036700185.1 Microcoleus sp. BM001215392
TATGAACTATTTTTTAAGGGCAGGATGTTTGAGTCGCTTCGCCAATGTCATCTATTAAAAAATTATTATTATTGAGTACAAGAGTAAAATCTCTGTATTCACAGACTTGTTCTCTACCATCTTTAAAAGAATACAGCAACCAAACTGTCATTTTTGCTCTAGTAGGAGATTGTTCAATAGGTTTTATCTGAGTAACTTTGATAAAGTTATATAGACTAACCCATTTTTTATTATTATCACTTGAAGGGTATTTTTTCTTGAAATCATCAGTAGTAAATACTTGTCCGGCTGCCTTATTATCTGTAGTTGTCAGTGCATAAAAGTTATTGAGAGTTTGCTCAGGTGTCGTTCTCAATGGAATATCTGAAGGTGAGATGGTACTGCTCGGTGAAGGTGGCAAAGATTGGGGTAAAGATTGGGGTGTTGAATTTGAAGGGGTATTAGATTTAGCCAAATTCTCTTGAATGGCATTCCAAGCTGCTTGACCGGCTAGAACGAACACAGCACCACCTAACATAACACCGATTAAAATGCCGTACACTTTCCATAGTTTTTGTTTGTCTGTTTGGTCATTCATAACTAAATGTTTCCTTTGTGATGACTGAAAATTTATGAAACTTCAATATTAATGAGGTAGCCTGACTGATTGGGTGCAGAAATTTCAATAATATAATCTCCAGTATTTGGCAGTTTACCCTGCCATTGTGATACACCGTTCGCAGTATTGCCTATTGTTTGATTGTTAGGAGAAATAATTGTCACATTAATACTTCCCTGCCTGACTTGCACTGTCATTCGTTGTCCGCTACCGCAGTTTAGTAAGTAGCGCTTTTTTTGATTTGCTGTTACACTGTCACGAATTGTTGCTCCTGTACTACCTTTATCAAAGCTTACTCGTTCAGTTGAATCCGAGGGTGTAGATAAAGGAGTTTGCGATCGCACTTCTGGTGGTGCTGGTGGAGTGCTTAAAGGCAAAGAGCTAGTAGATGGTGGTTTATTTTCTATACTGGCTTTTGACATATTCTGTTGAACGGCATTCCACGCGGCTTGACAGCCTATAATTAGCACAGCACCACCTACCATTACACCCATTAAAATACTATAAGTTTTCCAGAGACTTCTTTTTTGTTCATCATCATTCATAGTTTTAGTTATATTTTTTCAAGTGACATCAGTTGAACTATGATTTAATTCATTATTTAGCGACAGCCAGTTACGCTATCTTTAATTGTTGACCACTCCTGAGCTAGAGAATACTCACTTTTGACAATTCTTCTTTTCCATAACTCTGGATGCTTGTGATAAAAGATGTAATCGACTACCGCTTCACATTGCTTGATACGAGACCATTCTTCCTGTAAACTCGATTCATCACTTCTGATTTTTCGACCTGCTAGTTCAGGATATCTGTCATAAAAAATTTGATCGGTAATCTTATCTATTTCCTCTTCTGTCCCTATTTCCTGATTTGAGCGAAGAGAATTTTTAGAAGGAGACACTAAAGTTGATGGTGAACTACTGACACTTGAAACCGACGGTGTAGATGAAGGAATTTGCGATCGCACTTCTGCTGATGCTTGTGGAGTTCTTAAAGGCACAGAGTTAGTAGAGGGTGGTTTATTTTCAACAGCAGCTTTTGACATATTCTCTTGAATGGCATTCCAGGCGGCTTGACCCCCTAGAATTAGGACAGCACCGCCTACCATAACACCCATTAAGATGCCGTAGACTTTCCATAGTTTAGTTTTTTCCTGTTGGTCACTCATTTGCCTTACATTAAAATTATAAAGACTTGTAATCCTGGAATCAGACTCATAGTTAGATATTGAAAATTTTCAAACAACTATTCTCCTTTCTTCTTTTTTTTCTTGTGTTCGGGAACCATTTCTGCATCTACCATGTCTGTCAAATGGGAGTTAATCCACAATTTTTCTTCATTATCATTAGACAGATTTTGGACATCTGAAAATAAAGAACCTTCCGGTGATTGAAGGGGAGTTACTTTATTATTAAGGTCTAATAACAGCGTACAAACCCCGCTAACTGTCATAAATGCAGCAGCAGAACTTTTAGCGGTATTAATCACAGTTTTTCCCAATTCATCTATCAATGTATGAAATCTGGATTCTAAGTCATCTGTTTTTTTTTCATCTCGATTAATTGTTTTTACATACTGAATGCTCCCATCAATGGTTTGTTCAGGCTCAAATCCCATTTTTGCCCAAAACTCAGGTTGTTCGTTCGATCCTAAATAAATTACAGTTCCATCAGGCAACTTATTTTCCACAGATTGGAACAGCTTGGTAGCAATTCCTTTCCGTTGATACTTCTCAGAGACGAGAGTGTCTTGAACTCTAATTCTTCCATCATCATCTTTCCTAACATTGATATAGCCATAATCATTGCCTTGATTATCCAAAGCGTTAATCCGAGCAGAACCTCCTGTATCTAAATAATCGTAATTAACTTCATAAGCTAAGCTGTTGGCAAATTCATTCTTTTTTTCAGCTTTTTGAGATAATGAACCTCCTTGTTGTGTGCTTGATAAAGAGCTTTGACTGCCTATCATTTCCAGAAGCAACTCAATTTGCTCCTGACTTGCTTGAAGGTTTCTCATGCCTTCATAACAATTTTCCAAAATATCGAAAATCTGACTATCTATCTGAGAGGAGGTAATATTTAATAGACGATCGGCACTGGTTTGTGCTTCAGCCACTAAGTTGAGAACTTGGTTAAGACGTGACTGAAGCGATTCGCTTTCTTCTTTAAGATTCATTAGCCTCCTAAAAGTTTTTGAATTTCCTCCGCTTGCCCTATTGCATCTTGAAGGTTTTTAACCCCGTCAGCACACAAGTCAAAAATTGCCTTTATTTTCGCTGGTGCTTCACTCAACGAAACATCTGGGACTTGTCCCGCTAACGCTTTAGTTTCTTCAACCAGTTCAACGACTTTATCCATCGTTCCTTGAAATTCTTCTATCTGATCTAGTAATGCCATAGGATACCTCGTTAAACTACTAGGTGAACTTTTATCTAACCGAAAGGATTATTCCAGACTTGCTTCGGTACGTAAGGAGTAGCCACAATTTTTAATTGTGATTCTAACCCTCTATACACAGACCTTCCTTTCGGATCTGCTGGTAATTCTGCTGCCACATCATCATCAAGTAATAGTTGACTTGCAGCGGGGAAAACTCTGAAAATTACTCGCTCATCCATATTATCAGATATGAGTCGGGGAATCACATCAGGTGTAGGTCTTTGGCTACAGTAAAAAATATGAATCCCAGTTACGCGACTCTTGGCAGCCAACTCTTGAAGATACTTAGAAATTTCCTCTCGGTTTTTTCTGTCTGCGCTCAGTATCGATGCGGCTTCATCAATTACTAAAATTATTCGATGCTCTTGACTGTTACATTTTTCTCGTAATTCCTTCAAGCTTTCTACATCCTCGTCAATCATAGTTGTCAGTCTTCGCTCATACTCATTCCACAATTGAGTCAGCAAAGTTACCAATTCTTCAGCCTTCGTGACCAATTTAACACTTTCATTTCGACGTTCGATCCGGTAATAATCGAAACCAGCTTTAAAATCAGCAATATAAATTTCTCTATTTACCTTAATTTTAAAACTGGCATATAAAAACTGATAAATCATTGAAGTGAGAAAGTTGGTTTTACCAGTGCCGGTTGTTCCGGCAACAATCCGATGGGGAATCTTAGAAAAATCAGAAACACAAGGTTTCCCATCTTGGTCGATGCCCACAACATAAGTATCTTCTGTGATCAGACTTCCATAGTCTCTGATAATATCTTCAATGTCTAATTTTAATGGGAACTTATCTGTAACTTCATCCGAAGATATGGATACAGTAACCGTGTCACACTCAACGCCAGCACAAGGTTGATTAATCGGAATTGGCAAACGAAAAAATGCAGCCGCTTCATCTAAATCTATCAGGCGATGTAGTCTCCGCATTGTTTCAGGGCCACCCTGAAAACCATCCAGTCTGTTTCCTGTCACTTCCCAAATTCCCTCTTGGCAGGCTTGGTCATTCACATTGACTTGCAAAGCAGTTTGTGCTGCATATTTTCGGTCATTTACTTGTACAACTCGTGGAATAAAAATATTACCTGTACAAGTTGCTGCTAGCTGATTAGCCACACTTTGACAAGTATTGATATCTTGTGAAAAAACCCGCAAACTATATAAAAAGACAATCCCAGAATAATACCTTTTCTGAATGTCTTCGTACACTGACTTTGCTTTCTGTGCATTAGTATTAGGAGCAATATTTTCTTCACGAATACCTCTAGCTGCTACCGCCAGTGCTTCCAGATATCGAGAGATGGTATTTTTTTCGTAGCTTTCTACTGTGGTGGGAACCAGCGTGATTTCTATACAGGTGGCTTGTCTGTACTCTTGCAGTTGATCGAAGAAAGCAATCATGTTATTGTCTTTATTAACTTGCAGTTGTCCGGGTGAATAAAAATACTTTTTATCCGCCTCAAGCCATTGAAATACTGCTTCTGTTTTAAGGATTTCATAACAGTATGGTGGCTGACCAGGATTAAACCATCCCGGTTGCCAATCAAGTCGATGTTGAGGGACAGCCTCAAATTTATAAAGTTGAGAACGCAAGCTACTTTGAATATACTCGGCTTGCTTTTCCTTGAAAGTATTTATGTACTGGCTGGTGTTGCTAGCCACTCGCGCTAGCAAATATATCTCTATGGAAACGTTAGACTTTTGAGAGGATGGCTGGTAAATAATTCGGAGACTGTATCCACAGGAAACATCACCATTTGAATTTTCAAATTGGGTATAGCCGAATAATGCTAGATTCTTTAGTAAATCTTTTTGCAAGTTTGCAACAAAACTTGCTCTGGTAGAAGGTGCTAAGTTTTCTATTTCCTTAAAATAGTTGGCTCCAAAGTCAGGAATAGCCTTCAGTTGGAAGACATTGATACTCATGTAACTGTAACGGATTAATTCTTGAGGCTGTCCTTTTATGATTGCTGAACCACTCCAGTAGTTCAGTTTCGGTGCACTACTTATGCTCATCATTATCTCCTAAAAATCATCAAATATGTTTTTCTTACTCTCGGGGATAATTTCCTCATTTTTAGTCTGATGTACAAAGTCTTTAACTATGGCACCTTTTTGCAGAAGTTTATCATGAATAATCTTGCCAACTGAGCGAGACATTATTGTATGTAAAACCCTCAAATCATCCCACTGAAAACTTCTGGATAGGCGATTGCGTTTCAGTTCTTCTTCTTCCAGCTTGATTTTTTCTATTTTCCTATTTCTTTCTATATTCTCCTCTTGATAGATAGCAAGTTGCGAGTCATACTTTCTCTTCGCTTCAGCTACCTGAGAATTTGATGTGATGTAAATTCCTAATGCACCAATTACTCCAACTATGCTAAGGACTTGTAAACCCCCATTCCCCGAAAAAAAGAAACCAGCAGCGATGAGCGCCAAGACAACTAAAGCTGCATCTGGAATTAAAGGTTGAGTGTTAGCTGCTTGAGGTCGTATTGGTGCTGCGGGTAGTTCGGATGGTTTTTCTGGCTGGACAATCATCATCATTTGGATATCTGCCCAATTGGAATCACCGAAGTAATCGATTCCAGCAATAAACTGCATATTAGTATAGATAGAGTTTCTGAGATTAGCTGTAACCCTAGCCCTCACATCTTTATCAATTTTGAGTGCCTCTCCAGCACCTTCTACAATCCAACCAGCGTTGGTATAAAAAATATCGATTGGGACTTGCTGTGCTTGCAGTTCCGCTTTAAGAATGTCATGCAAGCTAACTGTCTCAAACTTGATTCCTTTTGTTTCTATTACGGCAGAAAACTCCCAAATCACCCAAGATTGCGTCAGAATCGCTGGTTTTGAGTGTAATCTCGTCTTTTCGCTTCTAAAATCATTCATAGCCATATCTCCTCTCAAATCTGGGATTTTTAGAAAGCAATTGCTAAGCTTCCTTCGCCAAACGATCGCCCTCTCGAAGTCGATCGCCCGCAAGCCACTTGCAACCCTCTATTTGTCTATCAGGCTAGAACCCTAACTTTTATGCAAAAGTTACCGAATTCTTTACAAAAGTTAATAAATAGCCTTAGCTACCGATAAACTTCCAAGCTTCTATGACCCAGCAAAAGTCTTGCATAGCAAAGCTTTCGCAGCGATCGCACAGATTCCCCAGAAAGCCTGCTACAGCCTCCTGTTTATATATCAGGGCCACATCCACAAAATTATGCAAAACCCAGAAAATAAATTAAAAAAATTACCAGCAGTACCCGAAACTAGAGTCAAACCCAGAAAATTACCAAAATTCAGCCCTAATCCCTGTCGTAACACTAACTGCCATCAGTAATTACTCAAAAGCCCTGCCACAAACTTTTTGACTTGTAAATTGCACCATTTACAGTTGAGCTTTCAAGTATATTAAGCTAAATAACACTGCTCGTAAACTGATATACATCAGGAATTCTGTTAGAATCCCATCAGGAACTTCACACACACCAATCTATGGCATCCACAAACGATCGCTTCGTCGAGGCAGAAAGCCGCTGGGACTTAAAAACTCTGTACGCAGACTTGGCCGCCGTTAAGGGAAAGCCTCTCACCCCCGTAGAAAAGCTGCACCTGCGGGGGTTGCTTTGTGGCTACAGTCCCGCTGAAATTGCGGAAAAGCTCCAAAAGAATCCCAAGGGTGTGGAAACTGACCTGTGTGCCACTATTTATAGATACGTTAAAGGCTTTGTGGGTAAAGGGATTGAAAAGATCGAAAACTGGAGAAATATTGCTGAATGGCTTGACGATGCTGGATATAAAACTCAGTCATGTGCTAAATTGCCAGCCAGTAATTTGTTACCTGAAAAGAGCATAGTTAATATAAGTAATATAAGTATTGAAAAAAATCAAATAGTAATTGTTGTCAAGATCCAAATACCTACATCACTAGATTCAGAACTGCCAATACAAAATCTAGACCTCAACGATAACAACGCTAACTAAAATTTTGCCGCAATTCAACTGATTGGTAGGGTGAAGCGACTCTAATCAAGAAGGGCGATCGCACTTCTATTATGCTACGATTCAATGAGAATGTCAGTGATTTTGATAGTGCGCGTGTGGCCAGAAACCGGGTTTTTACCATAGACTTGGTGAGAGTGCGAAAATTCGGGAAAAAACCCGGTTTCTTTGGTTGTGCGAGTGTCCTGAAACCTCGGTTAGCTTCATAGTCCAACCGGGGTTGAAACTCCTGTCTCATAGCGAAAGTCCTCTTTAGAGGACTAAAGAGTTTTTGATTTTTATCTCAGCTTTTCAGTCGGTTTCAACCGACTTTCGCCCGACGCCAGGGGTTGAAACCCCTGGCAGGTTTGTGCGACACCACTGACAGACATCGATGAGTAAATCTCATTTTCTGGGACAGATAGTACGATAAATCCCTCTCTATTATTCTCCCATTTCAAGTTATTTTTAATCTGACCAATGCACTCACTAACATTTTGTTCGTATAGACTATCTATACGATCGCAGTGCCATTCAAATACCACAACCCATTGAGGTTGTTCAGTCAGAATTAACTTGATAAAATCATCAAAACTTTTGCCTTCCCAATCTATCTGCTCACCATTCACCTCGGATTCTAACAAGTCCAATCCTTTCCCTTGCACCGAAAAATTCACCCATTGCAGATTTCCGTAAACGGGGGGTAAGCGCTTGATTATATGGGCTGGAATTTCCCGCTCTACTAATTTTATATATTTGCCCCAAACGTAATACTTTTCACCTTGGGGATATTCTACGCCACCCCAAGTAAAAGTTTCCTGATGAACTTCTAAATAATCAAGAGTTTGTCTTGTCGAAAGTAATATTTCAAAACAAGCATCCATAATTTCTCCTTTAGTTAATCAACATCTTTGCGATACCACCAAAATTGTTGCGCTCCACATTCCCATCTTTTCTGTTCCCAATTGTAGCGGAATTCGTGGATATGCGGGTTGGAATGGTCTGAGGCACGATTATGATCCGTCCAATCTACTCTACCCCAAGGCACATCGCAGCCATTAGCTTTTGGCCAAGTTGATAAGGGAAAGGTTGCTGACTGGCGGTAACAAATATTATCACTTCCATCTCTTTTTCCAAGTGTTGTATGGGGTCGTCCTTCTGCTTGTGGATCTGGTAAGGGGATATCCTCTCCCTGTATTGTTTGCTGTGTAAGAGAGAATTCTGGTATATAATACTCGCGGTTGGCTGACAGAATATTCTCCTTTTAACTAATTGATTGTAACCTACGAAAATAGAGTTGCCAGATTGTTAAGCTCATTATTTGCTACAGCTTTTTGTTTGAAGAGTAGCAATGACACCATTTGCGATAGAACTGAGTGCTTCTGCACCCTTTAAACGAAACTTTTAAAACGATGTCCAGTTTGCACCGCTTCGCAACCTAAATTTCTTATTTATACTTTGCATAGTTTAACCTCCTCATCAGATCCTAACGTAAAACAAATGAAAAAACAACGGGTAATTAATTCTAGCTTAAAATAATAGGAGGAGATTTACGCACTCCATCAGTCATAGATTAGAATAGAGACAAACGTGCAATCCCCTCAACTGAAATAAAGCAATAGCCAGCCGATATTTACCTATGAGTATCACCCTCACCTCCGAACAAGAACAACTCATACTCGCCCAACTCGCCAGCGGGCGCTATACCAACGTTACCGAAATCATTGCTGACGCGCTACGGCTGCTGGAAAAACGCGATGGATACGATCGCTGGGTAGAAGAAGTTTGCGCCAAAATCGACATCGCCGCCGCACAACTCGATCGCGGTGAAGGAGTAGATGGTGAAACGGCGATCGCTCAAATCCGAGCCAAATTTCACAAAGCTCGATCGGTGTAATCGCTGATGAACCAATATATCATCTCATGGATTTGCTCGATACTATTTTAGATTTTGGCGATCGATTATGACCATCAAAGAACAACTTCTCCAAACCATTAAAACACTGCCTGATGAGTTGCTCGCAGAAGCCCTAAAATTCGTCCAAATTCTTCAGCATCCCATTCACAAAACTCCAGGAATTTGTGGCGGTGCAGCGCGAATTCGCGATACCCGCATTCCCGTCTGGACGATTGTTGCTTATCAACAACAGGGCGCAACCGAAACCGAACTTCTCTATAATTATCCAGGACTCACCCTTCAAGATTTGCAAGCAGTGACGAACTATTACGATCGCAACCGAGAAGAAATCGAGCTGTGGCTTGCTGAAAATAAGTAACTAAAAATGCTAAAGTTTTACTCGAATAAAAACTTCCCGATCGCACTTCTATTGTGCTACGATTCAATCAGAGCGTCAGTGAGTAAAAAAAATGGTAACAATTACCCTTCAAATTCCCGACGAACTGGCTCAACGTCTAGAACCTCTGCAAAATCGTTTGCCAGAACTGCTTTGGCAACTTATAGAACTAACTAAAAATCCCACAACTATTGAGCCAGAAATCGCAACTAATACTGCTGATATTCCTACAGTTTATCAAGAAGTTCTTGACTTTTTGATCGATAGTCCAACTCCCCAAGAAATTGTTGGTTTCAAGGTTTCACAACAGGCTCAGACACGCCTGCAAATTTTGCTTGAAAAAAACTGCGAATCGACCCTAAATCCAATGGAAATAGCAGAATTAGATGTTTACGAGCAGCTAGAACATCTGATGATTTTACTAAAAGCAAGAGCCTATTCAGCGATTTGATAAATGACTTCTAGTTTCATTCCTGCCGAAGTCCGCACATTAGTTATTGAAAGAGCTTCAGAACGCTGTGAATATGGATTTGCTCGATATCTTCCTAGATGTACGATAGCTTATCTACTTCCTTATCTCTCTAACCCAAAATAAAATCAACGCTTACTTCAAACTCAGGAAAAGCTAGCGGCGCAACCATTTCTCCACGCTCAAACTTTTGCATTGAAGTATAGCCATTTGCCGTCGGTTCGCGGTAAACTTCTAAACAATTCACCTCAAGATCCCACAACCATACTTCTTGAATACCAGAACGAGCATAGTTAGGAACTTTCACTTCGCGATCGAAATCAACAGTGCTATCAGAAACCTCGACTAAAAGTAACACTTCAGATGCTATTGGATGTGCTGTTTCGTAGTAATCAGCACGAGGTTGCAGCAATACCAAATCTGGCTGAGGTTCGGTTCTTTCTGTTAACTGAATTGGGTTTTGAACATCCAAAATAGCACTTTCTTCTGGAAGTTGGCGAAACTGTCGGATCAGTCGCCGCACACAAGTTGCATGACGAGTACCAATTGCAGCCATTTGGATAATTTCTCCTTCGATCAATTCTACTCGGTCATCTTCGTTCAAAATGCCAGCCTCACCCATTAGGTGATATTCTTGCACTGTAAATAGCCGTCTT
>NZ_JAUBOJ010000272.1:0-10400 GCF_036700185.1 Microcoleus sp. BM001215392
AACGCAGATAATTTCAGGGTGTTTTCCGATTTTTGCAATTCAAGTCTAATAACCAGGAATTTCACACTGGCGGTCATAAATCTGCTTTTTTGAGGGATAAACCGCACCCTAGCTTTTAATCCCGCGAAAAACTCGGTGGCGGCGATTCAGAGTGCATCCATCCTGAAATATTCCGTACATTGTCGCGCAGAAAACAGCGTTTAGACAGCATCTATACCTGCAAGTATAGATTGGCAACACCAGCTAAACATTCGCCTATCAGTTACAGTATATGCCAAACAACCCTAAATTATAAACAGTAACTTATACCTTAAGACTGATTATCAAAAACTCCAAACCTCAGTAAAGTAATCACTAAACGAGAAATTTTTAACTACGTGATGATCCCAGGATTAATTCAAATTGTCTTAACGCTAATCATTTTAATAGCGATCGCGCCCGTGTTCGGCAAATACATGGCACGGGTGTACATGGGAGAACGAACCATTCTCGACCCCGCAATTAAACCACTAGAACAACTGATCTACAAAGCCAGCAATATTCGGTCTGTAGATTCCATGACAGGCTGGCAATATGCACGATCTTTGCTCTACAGCAATGCAGCAATGGGCATATTTGTATTCTTGATTTTCATGCTTCAAGGATTGCTGCCTTTAAATCCCACCAGCCTGAGCGCGCCCACCTGGGATACTGCGCTGCACACAACTATTTCATTCCTCACAAATACCGACCAACAACATTACTCCGGCGAGACAACATTCAGTTATTTGTCCCAGTTAACTCTGGGTTTTTTAATGTTCACCTCAGCCGCCACAGGTTTAGCAGTAGGGATTGCCTTTATTCGGGGACTGACCGGCCGCCCTCTCGGCAACTTTTACATTGATTTAATTCAATCAATCACCCGGATCTTGCTGCCGCTTTCTTTGATAATTGGCTTATTTTTGCTAATTTCAGGAGTGCCGGAAACCCTAGCAGGCCCCGCAGTTGCCCGTACCTTAGAAGGCGGCACTCAAGTAATTGCTCGCGGCCCTGTCGCTCACTTTGAAAGTATCAAACAACTCGGAGAGAACGGCGGCGGATTTTTTGCCATTAACTCGGCTCACCCTTTTGAAAATCCCAACCCTTTTACTAACCTGCTGGAAACACTAGCAATGGTCTCGATTCCCGCTGCCCTAATTCATACCTACGGCAGATTTGCTAACAACAAAAAGCAGGGATGGCTGATTTTTTGGATGGTGTTTGTAATTTATGCAATCTTGATTGGGATTGCAGCAGTTGGCGAATATCAAGGCAACCCACAAATTAATAGTTTGCTGGGTTCTGTGCAACCAAATTTAGAAGGCAAAGAAGTTAGATTCGGTTGGGCAGAAACTGTACTTTGGGCGGTCACTACGACTGGGACAATGTGCGGGGCCGTCAACGGGATGCACGATTCTTTAATGCCTCCCGGCGGTTTTGCTACTTTATTTAACTTGTTTCTCCAAATTGTTTGGGGCGGACAGGGAACGGGAACAGCTTACTTATTTATTTACCTGATTTTGAGCGTGTTTCTCACCGGATTGATGGTGGGGAGAACGCCGGAATTTTTGGGACGCAAAATTGAAAAGCGGGAAATTGTTTTAGCTAGCGTTGTTTTGTTGGTTCACCCGATCGCAGTTTTAATCCCGGGCGCCATTTCCCTCGCCTTTACCGACAGCTTGAGCGGCATCAGCAACCCAGGATTTCACGGCATTTCGCAGGTGATGTACGAATACGCTTCAGCGGCTGCTAACAACGGTTCTGGTTTTGAAGGATTAGCCGATTCTCAACCCGCGCCGACAGCACTTTGGTGGAATTTAAGCACCTGTTTTAGCTTGCTGATGGGACGCTACGTTCCAATTGTGGCACTGCTGCTATTAGCTGACAGCATGACGAACAAACAACTGGTTCCCGAAACAACCGGAACACTGAGAACAGATTCAATTTTGTTCACCAGCGTCACCGCAGGAGTAATCATCATTCTGGGCGCGCTGACATTTTTCCCAGTGCTGGCTTTAGGGCCAATTGCTGAAGGATATCAAATCAGCAGCAGCAAGTTGGAAGCAGCACCTGTAACTGCACCGGCGCCTCTAACAGCGCCGTCACCATCTGACGCAACGCCCTCACCAACAGCAGCGCCGTCACCAAACAGCGCACAGTAAATCATCGATAAGTGCGTTAACTCAGGATAGAAAAAGTTTTTATCCTGCAAAATCCCCAAGCCAAAATCTCAAATCTTAAATCAAATTGACATGGCTGCTTCCAATACTCCAAAAACAAGTGGTAGAGGCTCTCGGGAGTCTCGCAAACACACCCCAAAGGCAAATAATAAAGGGCTTTATCAAAGAGCTTTTAAAGAAGCTTTTGTCAAGCTGAACCCGCGGGTGATGCTGAAAAACCCGGTGATGTTTGTGGTGTGGGTGGGCACAATTGTGACTGCACTTTTGACCGTCGATCCGACTCTGTTCGGCCCGGTTCCGGGTAAGAATCAAGTTCTGTTTAACGGCCTTGTAACGTTCATTTTGTTCTTTACTTTGGTATTTGCTAATTTTGCGGAAGCGGTGGCGGAAGGGCGCGGAAAAGCGCAAGCAGATGCACTGCGATCGACAAAAGCCGACACCACAGCCCGCAAACTCCTACCAGACGGTTCAATTCAAGAAGTAAGTTCGACATCTCTCAGACGCGGCGATCAAATTAAAGTGATCGCAGGCGATGTCATTCCTTCCGACGGCGAAGTAATCGCAGGTGTCGCGTCGGTGGACGAATCGGCGATTACCGGGGAATCGGCGCCGGTACTGAAAGAACCGGGTTCGGACATCGCCAGTTCCGTCACCGGCGGGACGCGCATCCTCTCAGACGAGTTGACGCTGCGGGTGATGGCCGACCCCGGTAAGGGGTTTTTGGACAGGATGATCGCGCTGGTGGAGGGCGCTGAACGCTCGAAAACGCCGAACGAGATCGCGCTGACGGTGCTGCTGGCTGTGCTGACTCTGGTGTTTTTGATTGTGGTATCGACGATTCCGCCGATCGGCAATTATGTCAAAACTCCTGTGGGTGTGGTGACGCTGATTTCGCTGTTGGTGGCGCTGATTCCGACAACGATCGGCGGTTTGTTAAGTGCGATCGGCATTGCGGGGATGGATCGCGTCGCTCAATTTAACGTGATAGCGACCTCTGGACGCGCCGTAGAAGCTTGCGGCGACGTGAACACGCTGATTTTGGACAAAACCGGGACAATCACCCTGGGCAACCGTTTAGCCGAGGAATTCATTCCGGTAAACGGTCATTCGCTGCAAGAAGTGGCGCAGGTAGCGCTGACTGCGAGCGTTTTTGACGATACTCCCGAGGGAAAGTCGATCGTCCGTTTGGCTCACAATCTGGGCGCAGCCGTGGATTTCGATCGCACTAACTCCCGAGGATCTCAAGGGATTGATTTTTCCGCAAAAACCCGGATGTCGGGCACAGACTTGGCGGATGGTACCGAGGCTCGCAAGGGCGCGGTGGATGCGGTGAAGGGTTTTGTGCGATCGCGCGGCGGCAGTTTCGGCCCGGATCTCGATGAAGCTTACGAGCGAGTTTCCCGGCTTGGAGGCACACCCTTAGGCGTTTGTCAAGGTAGCGACATCTACGGAATTATCTATTTGAAAGATATCATCAAACCCGGAATTCGCGATCGGTTCGACCAACTGCGAAAAATGGGAATTCGCACCATCATGCTCACCGGAGATAACCGAATTACAGCATCAGTAATTGCCGACGAAGCCGGAGTAGACGACTTCATCGCCGAAGCAACTCCCGAAGACAAAATCGAAGTAATTCGCAAGCAACAAGCCGAAGGTAAATTAGTAGCAATGACGGGAGACGGAACCAACGACGCACCCGCCCTAGCCCAAGCAAACGTCGGGCTCGCGATGAATTCTGGAACTCAAGCAGCAAAAGAAGCTGCGAACATGGTAGACTTAGATTCTGACCCTACAAAACTCATTGATTTAGTAACGATCGGCAAACAATTGCTGATTACTCGCGGTGCCCTCACCACATTTTCGCTAGCCAACGACATCGCCAAATATTTCGCAATTATTCCCGCAATGTTTGCTCCAGTCGGCGCTTTAAACATCATGGGTTTAGCCAGCGGTCAATCCGCAGTTTTGTCTGCATTAGTTTACAACGCTTTGATTATCCCCGCTTTAATTCCGCTAGCACTAACTGGTGTCAAGTTTAGACCACTAAGTGCCAATCAACTATTGCAGCGGAACATTTTAATCTACGGATTGGGCGGAGCCGTCGCACCCTTTATCGCTATCAAAATTATCGATGTTTTCATTACTGCGATCGGGCTAGCATAGAAGAAGTTCGGCAGCGGATTCTGTAGCGGATGTAGCGGATAGAAGTCCGAGGAGCGATGTTAAGAAGAAAGAAGAAATAACTCGTTGATCGGGCTAGCATAGAAGAAGTTCGGCAGCGGATTCTGTAGCGGATGTAGCGGATAGAAGTCCGAGGAGCGATGTTGACAAGCAAGAAGAAATAACTCGTTCCCAGTCTGTGCCTGGGAACTCAGATATAGAGGATATACCTCGATTGTTTAGTACACAAAATCGGAGGAATTATGAAACGGAATGATTTGCTAAATGATGTTTTGCCGAGGGATTTTCAAGAAATTGTTGAGTTGGGACAAATGCTGCGAGCGCGCCACCCAATCCCGGTGCAGCTATTTCTAGTAATGTGCTTTAACTTAATAATTGCCCCCGCGGTTTATGCGGCCGCCGATGAAGGCTTAACTAAAAAAGCTGCCTGGGGTTTAAGTCTTTTGGGTTTAGTAATTATCGGGCTAGCAGTTTATTTGTTTGTCGTGATTTTTCAGCCAGAAAGATTTTAGCAAAATATTTGCATTGTGAATCTTAGAAACCTGGTTTTTTACCGAATCTGGTGGCCAAACCAAATATTTTCGCAAAAACCCGGTTTCTGGCATCCAGTTTTTCAGGACATCCGTTACATCCGCTACATAATCCGTTGCCGAACTTCCTTCATTGAGGTAATTTATGAGAGAATTAATCAGAGCTATTCGCGTCACTTTAGTTTTGTGGGGAATCACAGCGATTATTTATCCCTTAACCCTGCTAGCAATCGGTCAACTTGCATTCAACTCCCAAGCAAACGGCAGCTTAATTACTAAGCAAGGAGTTGTAGTCGGCTCATCGTTAATCGGTCAACCATTCGCCTCAGAAAAATATTTTTGGACGCGCCCCAGCACCACCAATTACAGCAGCTTTGCTACCCAAGATTACGACCCTACCAAAGCCGAAAATACCAGTCAGAGAACTGGCGTTTCTGGAGCTAGCAACCTCGCTCCCAGCAACTCTGATTTGCTGAAGCGAGGTAATGAAAAAGATGGTTTTCAAGGCGTGCAAGTTGAATTAGCCCGCCTCAGCCAAGCTGGCATCAAGCCGACTGCCGATTTAGTATATACTTCTGGTTCCAGCCTCGACCCGCACATTAGTGTAGAATCAGCTAGGGCGCAAATTGAGCGGGTAGCAAAAGTGCGATCGCTCAATCTCAATCAAGTAGAAATACTGGTAGCCAATAATACAGACAGTAGATTTCTCGGTATTTTCGGCGAACCGGGAGTTAACGTCCTCAAACTGAATTTGGCTCTCGACAGTTTACAATAGTTTAGAGTCATTAGTCATTAGTCATTAGTCATTAGTCATCAGTCATCAGTCATTAGTCATTAGTTAAATGTCTATTAATTACTGACTGCTGTCAACTGTCAACTGTCAACTGTCAACTGTCAACTGCCAACTGCCAACTGTCAACTGCCAACCGCCAACTGTCAACTATCAACTGTCAACTATCAACTGTCAACTGCTATGATTCACTCTAGCGAACTCAGCAACAATGCCGATTCAGTTTACACCCAACCTAACCGCACTTACGATCGCCCTCACCGTCGAGGAAAGCACAAAATATTTATCGGGATGGCCCCCGGTGTCGGCAAAACTTTCCGAATGCTGGAAGAAGGGCACAGACTCAAATCAGAAGGCATTGATGTCGCCGTAGGACTGTTAGAAACCCACGGGCGGAAAGAAACAGCAGCTAAAGCCGAAGGACTAGAAATAGTCCCGCGCAAACAAATGCTGCGCGGCGAAAAAATGCTGACAGAAATGGATACAGATGCGCTGATAGCACGCCGCCCTCAACTAGCATTGGTAGACGAACTGGCTCATACAAATATTCCCGGTTCTCTGCGAGAAAAGCGATATCAAGATGTCGAAGAAATTCTTGATGCGGGCATTGATGTTTTTTCCACACTCAACATTCAACACATAGAAAGTCTCAACGATTTAGTAGCTCGAATTACCGGAGTTGTAGTCCGAGAGCGAGTGCCAGATAGCGTCCTCGAAAAAGCAGACGAAATAGTCGTGGTCGATGTCACTCCAGAAACCTTAGAAGAAAGGTTGCTAGAAGGCAAAATTTATGCTCCCGAAAAAATTCAACAATCATTAGAAAACTTTTTCCAGCGCCGTCATTTAATTGCTTTGCGAGAACTCGCCCTGCGAGAAGTTGCAGACAACGTTGAAGACGAGGCTGAAACTTTGAAAGGTCAAGTTTGCAACATTCACGAACGAGTTTTAGTATGCGTCTCTACTTATCCCAATTCTTTGCAACTGCTGCGGCGGGGAGCGAGGCTTGCTAACTACATGAATGCCCCATTTTATGCTGTGTTTGTAGACGATCCAGACCGATTTTTAACAAAATCAGAAAGCTTGCACGTTGAAACTTGTCAGAAACTATGTCAAGAATTTAACGGGCAATTTTTGCGAGTAAACGGGAATCATATAGCCAAAGCGATCGCAGATGTAGCGAAACAGTATCGGATTACTCAAATTGTGATCGGCGAAAGCCAGCAATCGCGCTGGAATTTGCTGCTGTGGGGCTCGTTGACTCAACAGTTAGTGCGATCGCTCAAACACGTAGATTTGCACATCATCGCTACCGAAAAAAGTCATTAGTAATCAGTCAATAGCCAGTTGCTACAAATAACAGATAACAGATAACAGATAACAGATAGATATAACTTTCGGAGTATAGCAGACTCTAGCTTTCGGCGGATGTGCCAGAAGCTTTGATCTGTCAAGATCGCACTTGTCACGCCTGATTAAAAGTGCGATCGCTATGGTAGATTATTACATTCTCAACTTGCTAGTGATTGGCATCCTCCTGCTCACCGTCACCTTGGGCTCGGGATGGATTTCGCGATTGCCGGTATCTTATGCCTTAATTTATCTAATAGTCGGTATCGGATTGGGGCCCTACGGCGTCAAGCTGATTGAATTGCGCCCCCAAGCTCAATTTTTAGAAAAACTCACAGAATTTGTAGTTCTTGTTTCTCTGTTCAGTTGCGGCTTAAAAATGAATCGCCCGCTGCAACTTTGGGCCTGGAATTCCACCGCGCGGCTGCTCGGTTTTTTAATGCCGATTTCGATTTTTGCTGTTGCTGCGATCGCTCATTGGTTTGTCAAATTAGATTGGGGCCCTGCCATTTTACTAGGAGCAATTCTCGCTCCCACCGATCCAGTTTTAGCATCAGAAGTTCAGTTAGCTGATGTAGACGATCGCGATGAATTGCGCTTTGGCTTAACATCAGAAGGCGGATTAAACGATGCTTTAGCTTTTCCCTTTGTTTATTTTGGCATTTATGCACTAAAAGATAACAACTGGCCGAACTGGTTTTCGCAGTGGGTAGCAATTGACTTGCTTTGGGCGATCGCCGCAGGTATCGTGATGGGAATTTTAGTAGCTAAAGCCGTCACATGGATCGATTTAAGACTGCAACGCTACAGGCCCGCCGATGAACTAATGGAAGATTTCATCGCTCTCAGCACAATTCTGCTCACATATTCCCTCACAGAAGTAGTCAACGGCTATGGATTCCTCGCAGTTTTTGTAGCAGGAATTGTAGTGCAGCGCAGTTACCGCGACCCCGAAAAACCGCTTTCCCAACTGCACTTTACCGAGCGTATAGAAAAGTTAATGGAAGTAGGAACAATTTTAATATTGGGTTCCATGTTGCGCCTAGAAGCTCTGGTGGCACATGGCAGTTACGCCATTTTAATAGCTGGATTGTTAATCTTTTTGATTCGACCTGTAGGAGCTTGGATCAGTACGATCGGCAGTCGCTTGCATCCCGCCAGCCGCTGGCTGTGCGGTTGGTTCGGTATTCGTGGCGTCGGTTCAATCTATTATCTTACCTATGCTTTCGGTCACGGCTTGAAAGGAGAAATCGGCGAAAAAATTGCCTGGATTACTTTTACTACGATCGTACTTTCTGTGATCGTGCACGGTATTAGCGCCACTCCGTTAATGAGCTGGTACGAGCGGCGAATTAAACCTAAAGTCCCAGACTTAATTTAATTCATAAAAATCTCAATTGTCGATCGCCCCCAAAGCGTACAGCCTAGCTTTCTGTGTCTCAATTATGCCCGTAACTTCGGTAATATTTAAGCAAGGGAGCTCTTGCGTGCTCACACTACAAATGCAAAACTGAGATGCTCCCCGGCGCGATCGGCCCAAACTTCCCCCATCCGCTAAAATAAAGAAATATCTCGCCCCGTTTTCCCGGTAGTGACACGATGCCATCCACCCTCAGCCTAGAACTCCCCACATCTACCATTCTCCACGTCACCCCCGAACAGTTCGAGGAACTTGCGGCGGCCAATCCCGATTTAAGATTAGAACGAACGGCCCAAGGAGAATTAATCGTGAATCCACCTACTGGAGGCGAATCAGGATATCGTAATGTCAAAATTTCCTACTTTTTAGTCAAGTGGGTCGAAGAGGAAGGGGGTCATGGTATACCCTTCGACTCCTCCACAGGATTTATCCTCCCCAGCGGTGCTCGCCGTTCCCCGGATGCCTCGTGGGTGCGACGAGAACGATGGGAAGCTTTGACTCCCGAACAACGCCGAGGATTCGTTCCCTTGTGTCCAGATTTTGTGATTGAACTACGTTCAGCGACAGATAGCCTTACTAAACTGCAAGAGAAAATGCAGGAGTATCTCAACAATGGTGCGAGATTGGGATGGTTAATTGACCCTCAGAATCAACGAGTCGAAATCTACCGTTTAGGACAAGAAATTCAGGTTTTAGAACATCCCACAGAACTTTCTGGAGAGGATGTATTACCGGGATTTATCTTAAACTTGGGGCGGATTTGGCGGTGAATTGGACGATATTTTTCAGGGTCGATTTCCCCACCCGTATTCTTACCCATCCATAATGATGACTGGTTTAACTCCCACCAACAAAGCGAGTTCCCGCCATTTCCAATAACAGTAAAAGCCAGAGTTGTAGGGTGCGTCAGGCGAAGTTCTCTAACGGCGATCGGGAATTTGGGGAGAGTAGCGCACCTTACTATATAATCTAAAATCGACTCGTAGGGTGCGTCAGGGGAAGTTCTCTAACGACACCGAAAGAAAAGAAGATTATAATTTTTGGGATCGCTCTAATATAAACGTTCGCCGAGTCAAACATGGATCGATTTGAATTTCAGCTAGCAATGCTGCAAAAAGGAGCAGAGGAACTAGAGAAAAAGATCGCTTATTTCACAACAATTTTGATGCAATTAAAAACTGCGGCAATTACCATTTGGGTAGCGTTGATTGGCTGGGTTTTTACTAGCAAAATAGATGCGTTGGTTCCCCTAGGATACGTTATAATTTTTGGTTTCTGGTTTTTAGAAGCTACCTACTGGAAGGTGCAATTTTATTACATACAAAGAGTCAATGCAATTACCCAATTCTTGAATAATGAAAGCGCCTTAGATGAAAGTTTTAATACCCGCTCAATTCCGGAAGGTCTTGTTCACCCGCTCGGTTCATTAAAAACAATTAAAGTGCCTTCTTTGGGTCGAGCTATGTGCGCTCCATCAATCTATATTTTTTATACCTTTTTGTTTGTTGTTAATTCGATCGTTTGGTTAATAACTCTTAAAACAGCCCTCTAACTGGGTAATATCCCAATGTGGGTTAAAAAAGCCCTTTATTGCTGTATGGGAGAGGGGGAGAGGGGGAGGGAGGGGGAGAAATTAGCGATCGAGCTCCTAAATTTAGCGATCGCACATTGCCGCTGTCTTGCCCGATCTTCCTCAAAATGTCCTATTCGTTATTAGACACGGCGAGTATCGATTTTGATTGACAGCTTGTGCGATATTTGTAGGAACATGGCATTGCCTTTCGTTGTGTCAACAACCAGGTAACACCCGCACTCCGGCAGGGGTTTAAACCCCTGCCTCAAAGCAGAAGTCCTCTCAAAGAGGACTAATGAGCTATTCAGTCCTCTTTGAGAGGACTTTCGCTATGAGACAGGGAATTAATTCCCTGTCG
>NZ_JAUBOJ010000273.1:0-10389 GCF_036700185.1 Microcoleus sp. BM001215392
TTGGTTATTGGTTGTTGGTTATTGGTTATTGGTTATTGGTTATTGGTTGTTGGTTGTTGGTTATTGGTTATTGGTTATTGGTTGTTGGTTATTGGTTATTGGTTGTTGGTTATTGGTTGTTGGTTATTGGTTATTTGTTATTGGTTGTTGGTTATTCGTTATCAAATCCGGTGGCACTGGGATTAATATTACTCAAAATTAGGACACGCTAGTGCTCAAGGAGTGTCAACTTAAGCTTTTAGTCCGCCAGGGGTTGAAACCCCTGTCGAGAAAGCGAAAGTCCTCTCGAAGAAGACTAATGAGTTCTTCAGTCTTCTTTGAGAGGACTTTGGCTTTGAGGCAGGGAATTCATTCCCTGCCGGACTATGGGTTGTGCGTTAAGTTGACACCTATGACCTGCGCAAGTCAATGCCCAATTCCCTACTTCATCACTTGCCAATCCATAATCCGCCATTGTCCGTCTTGACGGATCAAGTCGTAGCGGATGCGCAGGTTTTCGTTGCGCGAAGTAACTAGCTGATCGCGATCGAAGGTTTCGGCTTTTTCGCTGACTTGGGCTTCTACTTCGGCGCGATCGGGATTTGTCGGATTCGCCTTAACTCCTTTAACTTCTAGCTTGTGCACGTAACGCTGGTGGGCGTTGTTTTTTTGTTGAGCATCTGCCATCAATTGCCAGCGAGACAAAGCCGGTTCTGTGAGAACTTGCTGTAATTCTTCGACAGCGTGGTTGGGGCCCAAAGCCGCTGCTTTCGCCGACAGCCAGCTTTGCACTATTTGTCCTGCTGCTTGATCGGTGATTGCTCCGGAGACTGGCGCGGGGGCGGCGGCTTTGGGCTCTGGGGCAGCCGCAGCATCGGGAATCTCTATGGGCGGTGCTTCCAAGCTGACGGAGGCTTGTTCTCCTTGCAGGGATGGGCCCGACAAAGCTTGCATGGCACTCGCCAGCAGGCTGAGTATCCACCACAGGATTAACAGGCTCAGGACACTTGCGACGACAAGCAGAGCCAGCTTGTTTGGTGGCAGGGACTTGACTTGGGCTCCTATTTGGGCGGCTAGGGTGCGCGCCCGATCGGCAAAAGAGCCTGTTAACCCCTGACCGATCGCTCCGCTGCGTCGGCTCGAACTGGGACTCCTGCGCGGTTTGGAGGTCGAGGCTGCGGGGCGTCCCGCCGTAGTTGTCGGGAGAGAGACGGCGGAGGCCGCACCGATTCGGGCCGCCGTTGCCTGGTATTTCGGCGCTGAATCTGCGCTGGATCTATCTACTGGTACGGGGCTCAAGGTTACGGCACTCGCTGCCTGTTTGGCTGCCGGAGGCTGTGGTGGTGCGGGCGGGCGATCGCCTGCTGGTTGCAGTTTCCCTTGAGGTTTGCCCGATCGGGGTTGGACGACGACCCATTCGTTAGCGGTTTCTGCGTCTGAGGGCAAAGCTTCTAGGTAAGCTTGGACTTTCGGATCGGCAAAGTAATCTTTCAAAGAGACTGACTGATTTGCCAAGTCGCGGAAGTGAGGAAACACTTCTTCTTGCAGCCAGTGTTCGGCGTACAAGCACAGTCCTGGCAACAAATCGGGTGAATCTTGGGAATGTTCGCGAATGAAGGCGAGGGGTTCTTTTTCCGAACTGAGTTCGAGGGCTCTGCTGGCTTCTTCTGTTTGGCCCAGCAGCAGCGAACACACGGCTTTTTCGAGGTGAACGTCTTGGCGGCGGCCGAGCTGCATCAGCATCAGCTTGGCGCGGCGGATCATCGCGGGCCCTCTGGTGGCAAATCCTTGGGCTAGCAGGGTGTAGACCGAGAGGTAAGTGGCCACTGCGGAGGGGCGGCCGGCTTCGGTTTCAAATAGGGTCTGCTGCTCGCTGCTGGTTAGGTGTTTGCGCAGTTGCTGGACGAAGCGGAGGAAGTCTTCTATGCCTAAACCCGATCGATCGTCCCCCGAGCCATCGATACCGCCCCGTTCTTCTAGCATTTCTCGCAGGATTTGCAGTCCCTGACGGCGCTCCGAGACTTTTTCTTCGGGGAGCGATAGTAATTCTAAAATGTTGTACGGACGGAGTTTGTATATATCGGTTTGCATTTCACCCCTCACGCTTGGAAATAAGCTTTCGCGCAGCAGCAGTTCTTGACCTGCGTCTAGTGATTTGGCAGCATTTTGGTATTGACCTTGCTGCCATTGTTCGCGGCCGAGTTCTAGGCAGCCCAGGGCTACGGTTAAAACTATATCTGGCCGCACGAGCTCTTGGTCGCCGAAGCGGCCTTCCTCGATCGCGATGCTGCCATTGTTGAGATACGGGCGACCCAGTTTCTGTACGAGTTCGTATTCCCCCAGTTCTTGCAGTACGAGCAAAGCTCCTACGAATTGGTTGTCATCGATTTCAATACTTGGAGTGTGTGGGTCAGGAGCAGCGTCTAAAGCATTGGACTCGGCCGGAGGGGTTTCTCCTGCGTCATCTTGCAAAACTGTGGCTTGCCCTGCTGAGGTTTTCGACCTCTGCTTGGCTGCAATTGCTGCTTCCGACTCTCGATCGTAAGTTTTGGCTAAAAAACTGACATCATAAGCTTTGCGCCCGTCTGAGTCTGACAGAACGGCGCAGGCTTCATCGAGCAGTTGTTTGCGGGCGACGATCGCAACTTCGGAATACTCCCGGCGTGGAAGCTGTAAAGTGCGATCGCGGTGAGCCTGCTGCAACTGTTCGGCAGTAGCTTGAATCGGTAGACCCAAAATACGGTAGTAATCTAGTGGAATTAACACAGCGTCCACTTCCCCAAAGCGCTAGCAACTGAATTAGCCTATCTTAGCTAAGGTTGGTTTGTAACAAAAGCATTGCTGACAACTTAATCGGGTTTTGATGGGGTTGGTTCTCCCCCTGCTCACTTTTGACACCCCAAAGTTCATTTTAACAATTCGCCGGGAACTCCCCCACAAGAGCGCACGGGAAGGAACAGCGAAGCGATGCACGGTAATGTAGCAGGTGGGGGATGAGAGGCTCTTGGATACAGCGAAGCAGAATCCACAAACAATCACGGCGTACTGTCAAAAGCACATTTACCACTTTCTTAGATTTATGTTAAATTAGAAATGTGAAAAAAGCAGCCAAAGTACGAATTTATCCAGACAACACACAAAAGGAAGCGCTAGCAAAGGCTTTCGGCTGTGCCCGTTGGTTCTGGAATAATTCGCTTGCCCAAACCAATCGACTCTACAAAGAAACTGGGAAAGGATTATCTCGGCAAGGGATGAATGACCGTTTACCAGGATTAAAAAAAGAATTTGAATGGTTGAAGGAACCTTACAGTCAAGTGCTGCAATCGGTGTCACTCAATCTTTCACGGGCTTTTATCAATTTCTTTGAAGGTCGGGCCGCTTTCCCAAACTTCAAATCGAAGCACGGGAAACAGTCGATCCAATATCCTCAACATACCGAAATACTGGATGCTGGCTTAAAACTACCTAAAATCGGGGTGGTGACCGCTAAAATTCACCGCACTTTTGAGGGTGAGTTAAAGACTGTTACTATCTCTCAAACATCGTCAGGTAAGTATTTTGCTTCCTTGCTATTTGATGATGGTAAACCAGAAGCTGAATCTTCAAGTGAGGGCAAAGCGGTAGGGATTGATTTAGGATTGAGTCACTTTGCCATCACCTCCGACGGCTCCAAGTTTGACAACCCACGAATATTAAAAAAGCGCTCGAAAAACTTGAAGCGCAAGCAACAAAAGCTATCACGTAAAGTCAAAGGCTCAAATACTCGAAAGAAGGCGAAACGCATTGTGGCGAGAGTCCACGAGCGGATTGCTAATACCCGAAAAAACTTCCTGCATAAGCTCTCACGCAAAATGGTGAACGATAACCAAGTCATCTGCGTTGAAAACTTGGCAGTGAAGAATATGGTGAAAAATCACAATCTGGCTAAAGCAATCAGCGATGCTAGTTGGGCAGAATTCACCAGAATGTTGAAATATAAAGCAGGGTTTGATGGAAAGGTCTACATTGAAGTAGACCGTTTTTTCCCATCTTCTAAGACCTGCTCAGTCTGTCTCAATCGAGTTGGTAGCTTGCCTTTAGATGTTCGCTCATGGCAGTGTCAAAGCTGCGGAACAAAGCATGACCGAGATGTGAATGCGGCGCTCAATATCCGAAATGAAGGGCTACGTATTTTAGCGTTAGGAACTAGCGCTACTGCTAGTGGAGGGAAGGTAAGTCCGAAGGGTGGAAGGCGTAAGTCATCCGTCTCTAAGGCTCTCCCCGTCGAAGCTGGAAGCCCTACCCTCAACGACCCCAGAGCGCAGCTCGAAGGAAGTAGGCTGGGGTAGTTCACCAACGAACTATCGGCTGCACAGAAAATGTGCGATCGTTTTCTGCTGCGGTTCTGTCCACTCTCGGTTTACATTGAGTTGAGTATGGCAAGATGCCACCTGTCTAACAAGCCGATCGGGTATTAATTTTTTATGGAACGGACTTTACCAGTTTTTGACGCACAAAGCGTAACTATTTCTCGGGATGAGGGCTTGATGCTCTACGAGGATATGGTTTTGGGGCGCTTTTTTGAGGACAAGTGTGCTGAGATGTACTATCGGGGCAAAATGTTTGGTTTTGTCCACTTGTACAACGGACAGGAAGCTGTCTCGACTGGCGTGATTCGATCGATGCGCCGCGATAGTACCGATTATGTCAGCAGCACCTACCGCGATCACGTTCACGCTTTGAGCGCGGGCGTACCGGCGCGGGAAGTAATGGCGGAGTTGTTCGGAAAGGAAACCGGTTGCTCGAAGGGCCGCGGCGGTTCGATGCATATGTTTTCGGCAGAACACCGGCTGTTGGGAGGCTATGCTTTTGTGGCTGAGGGGATTCCTGTAGCTACCGGGGCGGCTTTTCAATCGAAGTACCGGCGCGAAGCTTTGGGAGATGAAAGTTCCGATGGCGTAACTGCTTGTTTTTTTGGCGATGGTGCTGCAAATAACGGGCAGTTTTTCGAGTGTTTGAATATGGCTGCTTTGTGGAAATTGCCGATTCTTTATGTTGTGGAAAACAACAAATGGGCGATCGGCATGGCCCACGAGCGAGCTACTTCTGACCCGCTGATTTACAAGAAAGCTCATGCTTTTGGCATGGCTGGAGTCGAGGTTGACGGGATGGATGTTTTGGCGGTGCGGGAAGTCGCGAAGGAAGCTGTAGCGCGGGCGCGGGCCGGCGAAGGGCCGACTGTGATCGAGGCTTTGACTTATCGTTTTCGCGGCCATTCCTTGGCAGATCCTGATGAATTGCGCTCTAAAGAAGAGAAAGAATATTGGTTCCCCCGCGATCCAATCAAGAAGTTGGCGGCTGATTTGATCGATCGCACTTTGGCTACTGCTGAAGAATTAAAGGCGATCGAGAAAAAGATTGAAGCTGTAATTGATGATGCGGTAGATTTTGCAGAGAAAAGCCCCGAGCCAGATCCGAGCGAATTGTATCGGTATATCTATGCTGAAGATTAGTAATCAAGACTGAGGCACAGACTCTGCTTGTAGGGTGCGCACTGCGCACCTTACTACTACAGATTAAAGCTAGAATCAAAGGTAGACTTTATAGACGAAAAGAGAGGCGATTTTTATGATAAATTGCGATCTAATTCAATTCAGCAAAAATACGGGCGCAGTTCGAGTCAAAGTCAAGCTCACGAATGCAATTGATGAAGGCTTGGTTAATCGAGGATTGCTCAATCCGAATCTTTTGCGCGTTTACGAAGTAGAAGCAGTGATAAATACTGGTGCAGTACGCACAGCAATTCCTGTAGAAGTCTGCGAACACCTCGGCTTAAGAATTCGGAGTCAAGAAATAGCAAAATATGCTGATGGCAGACAAGAAACTGTGGGATTGACCGGGCCTATTTTGATTGAACTGGAAGGGCGCGAGACGATTGAGGCGGCAATGGTTTTAGGCGATATGGTGCTAATCGGTCAAACCGTGTTAGAAACATTAGATTTGCTGGTAGATTGCAAGAATCAGCGTTTAGTTCCCAATCCCGAAAATCCCGAAAGACTTGTATTGAGAGTATAAGGGAATGCACGCATGGAGAAATTCATTTCAACCATTACCTTCAGATTTACCTTGATAATTCTGGTTTTCGGCATTCGGTGCGGAGCGCAAGCTATAAAATCCTCAACCAGCCAACTACGAGAAGGAAAATTAAGTTTGCTGACCAAAACAACAGCATCAGCCACAGTAAGCCTTGTGCGACAGCAAAGCTAACGTTACGGCTTTGAGCGTTCGCCCTTAAAAACTGTTGACTCTCCCACAGTTGCCAAACTCGAAATGTGGTGTAAATAGTGCCAATGATAACTAACAAACAAACGGGAGCATAAAAAATGCGATTGCAAAGTTGCTCCGTGACAATTTGAATTCCCATAACTAACAAATAGAATCCAAAAACAGCCCGCAGGTTGGGGTGACGTATCCACACCAAAAATGCAACTCCCGGTAACAGTAAGCCAATCACGATCGCAACTTGTATCCAAATCTTCAAAAAGCTCCGTTCCGCTTCGCTGTAGGCGATCTCAGTTTTAAGCGGTAGCAGGTTGGCGGCCATCAAACAACCGCTCAACAGAGTTAGAAGTGTGGCACCGACGATAAACAAAAGTATGGTTTTCCAGTTCATCTCTCCGAGGTTTTGGTAATAGCATTCAGCAGATATTTGAAAGCAGTTTCTTTTTGGCAAACTGCTCAAACGTTGTTGGTGTAACTGCTTCAGGTGTTCGTGCTGTGGCATAAATTCCGTCAGGATCGCCGAGGGCGCGAAACAGATTCCCTAACTCTCGTTGGACATCAGGCGTTGCTCCCATCAATCCCAGGCGCTGCTGCATTGATTCAACTGTCACTTGCACGTATTCGATCGGGCGTGAGAGCAATTGTGAAAGAATAGCAGTTGTTTCCAAAAGCGTTAAATTTTCTGGGCCCATCAAATTGCGAGTCCACTTACGGGCCCAACTATCGTCGAGTAGATATCTTGCCGCCTCATCGCCGATATCATCAGTGCTAATCCAGGGAATATCGTGGTCATTGGCATAGGGGAAGTATACGGTGCGATCGCCCTGAATAAACTCCACTTGAGCCAGGAAATTCTCCATGAAATAGCCCGGACGCAGATGCAGCACATTTGCTGTAGTTTGGTTAAAAATCGATTCAACGTTTCCACTAAATGAAACTGTACCCAAGTTTGATGCGGAACCCGCACCAATGCTGGAAATGTTGACAACTCGCTTGATGCCATTTTCACGCACGGCGTTTGCGCCAGCCATCGCTGTCTGAATGTACCAGTCATACAAGCTTGGTGTATCGAGTTTCGGTGGAGTCAGCCAAAACAAAGCATCTGCGTTTTGCGTTGCTTCAATTAACCCTTGAGCGTCATCACTGCCGATCGATTTCACCGTAGCACCTCGATCGACTAAATCTGCTAACTTTTCTGGATGTCTTGCTAAGAGAATAGTTTCGACTCCAGCCTGGATGATTTTATCAGCAGTACGTCGTCCAATATTGCCGGATGCGGCTGCAATTACAATTTTCATTCTCTGCTCTCTTTCCTATTAGTGTGCTGTCAAAAAAATGACAAACTATTAGACATTTACCATAATTATTGTGGAACAGGCAGGATGGCTGTTCCACACTGACTTTTTGGGAGAAGTCTATTACTCTGCATTGAAAGATTCGCGTAAATTTTGGGTGCCGCCCCATGCCTCAATCGCGGGAATAGGGTTCCAGTATTCGCGGTAATGGACAATCTTTCCATCCTTGGTTTCCAGTCGCATCACATAATCTTGCTGATAGTGGCAACCTGTAGCGGCAATTACGGCTTCGCCATGCACCTCAGCCAATAAAAAATTAGGATTTGAAGTTTGATATTCGCGAACATTCGTAAATATCAAGTTTTGCATCTGTGCTGGCACATCTTTCATGTAGTTGTAGATGGCAGATTTGCCTTCTAATCGTTCTGGTGAACCGAGAGCAGAAGCATAGGGAAATTCAACAACTGCATTTTCGGCAAATAAATTTACCCAAGCTGGGATATCCTTGCCAATCAGTGCCAGATGAGCCGCAAAAGCTTGATTTGCTGTATATTCTTCTTGGGTTTTACCTAGAAAATTCATCACTATATACCTCGTCATAAAGAGTTGAAGAAACGGCGAATTATTTAAATCTCAAAATAGCGATCGCCCCTAAATTTCAAAGAAATGGCTTATTTCAAGCAAGTTCTGATTCGGCTGGGGCATTCAGCGTAGCCATGTCGATTACCAGGCGATAGCGCACATCTCCCCGTTCCAGCCGTTCAAAACCGTCCTCGATCTCCGCAGCCGAGATGATTTCGACATCGGCTGCAATATTGTGCTTGCTACAGAAGTCCAGCATCTCTTGGGTTTCCAGCGTACCTCCGGAGCCTGAACTTGTCAGCCGCCGCCGTCCCATCGTCAGGAGGACGGGGCTGAAATCCATGTCCTTGGGAATGCCAAGACAGCAGAGCGTACCGTCGAGCTTGAGCGATCGCAGATACGGGTTGAGCGGATGTCGGGACGAGACCGTATCGAGGATGAAATCGAAGCGGAATGCTTGACCTGCCATTAGCTCGTCATCAGTTGACAGGATCGCCTCGTGTGCTCCCAGCGCCAGTGCATCGGCAAGTTTTTCTGGAGACGTGCTCCATAGCACGACATGAGCGCCCAGAGCACGAGCGAATTTTACCGCCATGTGACCGAGACCGCCCAGCCCGACAATACCAACGGTCTTACCGGGTCCCACATTCCAATGCTGAAGTGGCGACCAGGTTGTCACCCCCGCGCAGACCAACGGTGCTACGCTTGCCGGATCGAGATTGGCGGGCAGGTGATAGGCGAAATCGGTATTAACGACATATTCGTTCGAGTAGCCACCGCGCGTGATGCTGCCGTCGTGCCTGTCGATGCCATCATAGGTAGTCGTCGGAAATTCCTGGCAATACGGTTCTAGATGGCTTTTGCACGGTGGGCATTGGCGACAGGAATCGACGATGTTGCCCACTACTACGCCATCGCCTATTCGGAATTTCGTGACATCCGCGCCGATCGCCGTTACCTCTCCCACCATCTCGTGACCTGGAACTAAAGGAAAACGGCTATTCCCCCGAATAGCGTGGAGGTCGCTATGGCATACGCCACAGAACTGGATCTTCACGGCAATGTCGTCTGGTCGCAATGCCCGCCGCTCGAATGTCCAGGGAACGAGGCGATCGCCTTGGCTCAAAGCGGCCAGTCCGTAGGAGAGACGCATTGGTTGGTTCTGTTCGATAGATGTGTTTCCTAGCATTTGCTGTTCTCCTGTTTGTGAGCGAAGGGTAATTTAGGTTCGTTAGTAAGGGCTGGCGGTGGGTCTGACGATGATTTCGCTGACATCAACATCATCAGGTTGGTCGATCGCAAATAAAATCGATCGGGCGATCGCCGCAGCAGGAATCGCTATTTTTCTAAATTCTTGCATTCCCTTTCTCGCAGCTTCATCGCTGATGCTATCAGCTAACTCAGACTCCGTGACTCCTGGAGAAATCACCGTCACCCGAATATCGCCGCCGACTTCTTGTCGCAATCCTTCTGAGATTGCGCCAACCGCAAATTTAGTCGCACAGTAAACAGCAGCAGTAGGAGAAACTGCGTGTCCGCCAATTGAAGAAAGATTAATAATCTGTCCCGATCTTTGTGCTTTCATCACCGGAAGTACGGCAGCAATTCCATACAAAACACCTTTGATATTGACATCAATCATTTGATCCCATTCCTCAACTTTCAGTTGTTCGAGTGCGGATAGCGGCATGACGCCAGCATTGTTAATCAGCACATCTACGCGATCGAACTTAGTTTGGGCAAATTTGACGAAATCCTCCAATTGACTGCGTTGTGTCACATCCAGAGCCTGGAATTCAACCGTTCCACCCTCTGCACGGATGTCCTTGGCGATAAGTTCTAGGCGATCGGTGCGGCGCGCTCCCAAAACAACTTTTGCACCGTTTTTAGCAAGCAATCTAGCAGTGGCTTCACCAATGCCGCTACTGGCTCCAGTGATAATAATGACCTTTCCATTTAAGTTAGACATTGAAACCTCGTAGTAATATCCCTAAGCTAAGTCGATCTAAAGCGTTCTATAGCAGTCCTTGCAGGAGTCGTAAAGTTTTTTACCCCACCCCAACCCTCCCCTTAGTAAGGGGAGGGAGTAAGAAAAAGTTCACAAATGATTTAGGATCGCTATAGGGCGATCGAACCTTCTCAAAGTCTTATTTATCTCATTTCCTCCTCTGTGTCCTCTGCCTGTCTCCGGTTCATTTTCCTCTTAATTCGCGGAATTCATAAATAATTTATTAACCGCCAGTAATTGACTCGAACTTCTGTACTATGCTCA
>NZ_JAUBOJ010000274.1:0-10357 GCF_036700185.1 Microcoleus sp. BM001215392
ATAAACGCAGATAATTTCAGGGTGTTTTCCGATTTTTGCAATTCAAGTCTAATATCTCGCTGCTCTGAATCAAAGTCGATATTGTCTGTAGGCTTGACTTGCGGCTCGGTGTAGCAGCGAATGTCGGTAAACTAACCCGTTGGTATCATCGCAATAGCCGCCGCCAATCACGCAGGCTACGGGATATCCACCTGCTAAACAGGCTATCAAAACTTGCATTTCCCGACGAAATAAGCCCGTGTCAGTTAAAGCTAATTTTCCTAGTTTGTCACCTTGATGGGGGTCAACTCCGGCATCGTACAAAACTAAATCGGGCTTGAGAGCCGAGAGTAAATCTGGTAAATATTTATCCAAGGTTTGTAAATATTCGTCGTCCTCCATACCGACAGGCAAAGCTACATCTAGATCGCCTTTTTGTTTGGTACCTGGAAAATTTACCTCGCAGTGCATTGAGAAAGTAAAAACACTGCTGTCCTCTTGAAAAATGACGGCGGTTCCGTCTCCTTGGTGCACGTCTAAGTCTACAATTAAAACTTGGCGAACTAAACCCATTTTTTGCAAGACGCGAGAGGCGATCGCCAAATCATTAAAAATACAAAAGCCCGACCCAAAAGCAGGGAAGGCGTGATGAGTTCCGCCTGCTGTATTGCAAGCCAAACCGCATTCTAAAGCGAGCTTTGCAGTTAGTACCGTCCCTGCAACCGCAGTGCAAGTGCGGTTGACAAGGGCCGGACTCCAAGGCAGACCAATTCGTCGAGTCGCTTTGGCATCGAGCGTCCCGTTGCAGTAAGCTTGAACGTAGTCGCGGTCGTGGACTAATTCAATCCATTGTGGAGGGGGAAGTTCCGGAGCGTGAAATTGCGATCGATCTGCTACCCCGTCGGCGAGCAGCATCTGGTAAAGCATCCGGAACTTTGCCATCGGGAAGCGGTGATCCGGGGGCAGGGGTGCAACGTAATCTTCGTGGTAGATAATTGGTAAGTCCATTAAGATTATTGTAGAAGATTGAATCTTTAATTAACAACCTGCAATTTCAAATTTAAATTCGCTGGAGAACCTCTATATGCAACTAAAAACAGTATGGCAGTCCGGCAGCAACGATCCTGAAAATGCTGAAAAATTCGATCGTATCAGTCAGTGGTGGCGAAACCTCAACGGCAAAGAAATTAGCTGGGTAGAGCGACTGATTCCGCAAATCGGCGGGATCAGCGAAATTCACTGGCAACCGCAGCGTTTTGACGAAACATTTGTGATACTGAATCCTAAAATTAGCGAGGAGACTCTGTATTGGTACACATCCAATTCTCCCGTCCAACGTAACAACACAGTTCAAAAACTAGAATTAGACAACCTGCAACAGCACTTATACATCTATCCTCAGTTAGAATCTGAACTGGTGATTCGCATAGCAATTTCCGAAGTTAAATATCAAACACTGGAACTGAACAATCCAGAAATTGCCTTGGGGGAAGATAATATTCTGCTGTTATGGCAGCCTGACCGAGAACTTGAAATTAAAATCTCCCTCAGCAATGAAAATCTTGCTAAACTTAAGGAATTGCTGGCTTAGAAAAGACCGAGAACAGAGTTTGTAATGCCTGCTCGGGGTGCGTGCCAGTCGATCTATAATTTTAGTTAGCTATAAATTTCTTAAGGCTTACGTGCGAGTGCGTCGCAACCAAGCTTTTTCAGAGCAACACACAGGTTGCAGCCCGAAGCAAGAGTAAAAAACCCAGTTTGTTAGTTTCGGGGCGTGCATCCGGGCGAGTATCTCTGCTACAACCCTTTGAAGGTAGCAGCAGAATTTCAAGAAGTTTGGGTAATTGTCCTGCGACTTTTCACCCTAAACTCAACCAAAAAAACAGTTTCTATGACATCTACCAGGTTGTACAAAAATTCACAGTTTGCACCTATTGAAAAGAGTTCAACCATTTTCGACTAAAGATTTGGGATCAAAGAATTTGCCATGACTTACTGAGTCAAAAGGTTTGGAGTTTGCCGACAGTTGCATTGTGTTTTTGAAAGTGGCATTAACAAACGCGGTTGTCAAAATTCCGAATTGCCTGAGTCATAATTTTGGGGAATATTCCTTGTGAATGGTGTTAGCAATAACAGCTATTTTGACTAACAAAAAAGGAAGAGTCGCGGTTAAGTTAAATGGTAAATTTCAGATCGCAAAAGTTAATTAAATATTATAGCCTGCGTTTCTCAATGATTTACAGACTAAAAGCAATCTTTTCTTGGGTAAATAATAAAGTTAAATAAAAGACATTTTGTGGCACATCCAATTTTTCATTTCATGGAAAAGTACCTCTGCTGCTAACAGTTAAAAAGAAAAATGGCAAGACAAAAAATGGCTATTGACAAAAAAAGCATTCAAATCTTGATTATTGATGACCAGCCTAACAACCTCCGGTTTATATCAAATATATTGACGAAAGAGGGGTATAAAGTTCAGCGGGCGATTTCTGGCGAAATGGCGTTAAATGCTAGATGGGCTGTGATGCCTGACTTGATTTTGTTAGATATTGCTATGCCAAAAATGAATGGGTACGAAGTCTGCGAAAGACTGAAATTTAACGAAACTACTTGCGAAATTCCGGTTATTTTTTTGAGTATTTTTACTGATACTATTTCCAAAGTAAAAGCTTTTGAAGTCGGCGGTGTTGACTATATTACTAAGCCCTTTCAAGTCGAAGAATTTTTAGTGCGGATTGAAAGTCAATTGACGATACAACAGCTATCGAAACAATTAAAACAGCAGAATGCCGAACTGCAACGAGAGGTTGAATTTAGGAAGCAGACAGAACAAGCACTTCGGGAAAGCAAAGCGCGGTTGCAGAAATTGGCGGTCAATATTCCAGGAGTTATTTATCAATTTGTCAAGAATTCGGAGGAAATTTTTAAATTTGAGTATGTCAGTTATGCCTGTAGGGAAATTTACGAATTAGATAGTGAAAAAATATTAGCAAATCCTGAGTTGTGTTTCAATCAAAATTATAGTGATGACAGAGAATTTCTGGAAAATAAAATTGCTATTAGCGCTCGAACTTTAGAACCGTTTGCTTTTGAATGGCGGATTATTACTCCGTCAGGAAAACTCAAATGGCTGCAATCTAATTCTCGACCGGAAATGCGCGATAATGGCGATATAGTTTGGTATGGCGTGCTTTTTGATATCAGCGATCGCAAGCAAGCAGAAATAGAGACGGCGGTGGCAAAAGCTGCTTTAGAACGGCAAGTTCAGCGAGAATTGCTGATTGCCAAAATAACTCAACAAATTCGATCTAGCTTGGAGCCCGAACAAATATTTGAAATAGCTGCAACTCAAATCGGTCAGGCATTCTGCGCCAATCGCTGTTTGATTCATACTTACGTTACTACTCCTCAAGTGGATATTCCTCTGGCGGCTGAGTATCTAGAACCCGAGTGCGAATCGATTCGCCTGGTACCGATTCCGATTTGGGGCAATCCTCACGTGGTACAAATGATGATCCAAGATCAGGCTATAGCCTCTAACAATGTTTACTCGGAGCCTCTTTTACAAGCTGTTCTACCGATTTGTCGCCGGGTTGGGTTGAAATCGATGCTGGCAATTCGCACTTCGTACCAAGGTAAGGCAAATGGGGCTATTTGCTTGCACCAGTGCGATCGCTACCGCGAATGGACGAAAGATGAAATCGACTTGTTAGAAGCTGTGGCGGCTCAACTAGGAATCGCCATCGCTCAAGCTAAATTGATCGATCGAGAAAAAAAGCGACTTCAGCAGCTCGATCGTCAAAATAAACAGTTACAAGCAGAAATTCGCACCCGCATCCGCGCTGAGCAAGCTTTGCAAGAATCTGAAGCTGAATTGCGGGCGATTTTTGCCGCCATGACTGACATAGTTTTAGTGAGAAATGCAGACGGGCGCTGCATCAAAATCGCCCCGACTGCTGCGGCGAATTTGGTGAAACCTGCAAGGGAAATGATTAATAGAACCACCCATGAAGTTTTGCCAGAACCTGTGGCAGATTTGCTATTAAATGCCATCCAACAAGTTCTGAAAACTAAGCAAAGCATCAATGTTGAATATAGTTATACACTCGCAGAGCGCGAAGTTTGGCTCGACGCTAAAATTTCTGTGCTTTCTGCTGAATCAGTAATTATCGTAGCGCGAGATATTAGCGATCGAAAACTTGCAGAATCTGCACTGCGAGAAAGCCAGCACTTCATTCAGGCGATCGCCGATTCCAATCCCAACCTATTGTATGTTTACGATTTAGTAGAACAGCGGAATGTTTACAGCAACCGCCAAATTGCGGTGATGCTCGGCTACACCGCCCGAGAAATACAAGATATGGGTACAGCAATGATGTCAACTCTGCTCAACCCGGAAGATTTACCAGAGTTTTGGGAAAGCGTCAAAAAAGTGGAGCGAGCCAAAGATGGCGATGTGATTGAATGTGAATATCGAATGAAACACAAAAACGGCGAATGGCGGTGGATGCACAGTTGGGATACCGTATTTCTCCGAACAAGTGACGGTAAACCCAAACAACTTTTGGGCACGGCTAATGATATCACAGACAGCAAATTAGCCCAAGAAAAACTGCTAGCATCGCAGCAAAGAATCTCATTTTTATTGCAGCAAACGCCGATCGCAGTGATCGAGTTAAACCTCAATTTAGAGATTATCACGTGGAATCCGGCGGCGTCCGCGATTTTCGGCTACAGCGAGCAAGAAGCCATAGGTGGAGTCGCCCCGGATTTGATCGTACCTGAAAGCTACCGCTCCTCTGCATCGGAGATTTTCAATCAGGGCTTGAGGGACAAATCCAGCGGCATTTCCCAAAATTTGACCAAAGACGGCAGAATTATCATCTGCGAGTGGTACAATACTCAACTAATTGACCAAAACGGCACAGCAATCGGTACGGCTTCAATGGCTGTAGATATTACCGAACGCAAGCAAGCAGAAACCGAGCTGCAAGAAAGTGCTTTGCGGCAAAGAGCGATCGCCCGCATCATTGAAAGAATGCGGCAAACTTTAGATATCCGAGACATTTTTCACGCTACAACCCGAGAATTGCGCCAAACCATGAAATGCGATCGAGTCGCTCTTTACCGTTTCAATCCTGACTGGAGCGGCGAATTTGTAGCAGAATCAGTTGACAGCAACTGGGTGTCTTTCATCCAAGAACAGCAAATAGATTTTAACTTGACAGAAGGCGCTTTAGAAAGCGAAAATTGCCTCGGCAACAAATTTGATAGCACTTCACAAGAAGTACGCGATACCTATTTGCAAGAAACCAGAGGCGGAGCCTACAGCAGAGGAAAAAATTACCTTTGTGTCCCAGACATTTATAAGCAGGGCTTCGATGATTGTTACATCCAACTATTAGAAAGATTTCAAGCAAAATCCTACATTACGGTGCCAATTTTCTGCGGTGAAACACTTTGGGGACTGCTAGCATCTTATCAAAATTCTGCCCCCCGCCAGTGGAGCGAAGCTGAAATCAACGTTGCAGTTCATGTCGGCACTCAGCTAGGAGTAGCATTGCAGCAAGCCGAATTGCTCGCCCGCACTCAAAGGCAATCAATGGAATTGCTTAAATCCAAAGAAAACGCCGAAGTTGCCAACCGCGCCAAAAGCCAATTTCTCGCTTCCATGAGCCACGAACTGCGCACGCCTCTCAACGCCATTCTCGGTTTTTCTCAAGTCATGGCTCGCAACATTTCGATCACGGCAGAACAAAAAGAATACATAGAAATTATCAACCGCAGCGGCGAACACTTGCTGGAACTGATCAATGATGTTTTGTCAATGTCCAAAATAGAAGCAGGTGAAATTAGTATCAATGAAAGCCGCTTCAACCTCTACAACCTTCTCAACAGCCTCAGAGAAATGCTGCAACTAAAAGCCAACTCAAAAGGTCTGCATTTAATATTTGAAAACCTGGGGGAATTGCCGCAGTATATTGAAACAGACGAAGCTAAATTGAGGCAAGTTTTAATTAACCTGCTCGGCAATGCGATTAAATTTACCCAACACGGAACTGTTACTTTGCGCGTCAGCAGCCAAGCAGAACAGAAGGCTGAATCACAAAATAAATCTCAATTACATTTTGAAATTGCCGACACTGGCCCCGGGATTTGTCCGTCGGAAATCCCCACATTATTCAAGCCCTTCGTACAAACGGAAACTGGTCGAAAATCGATGCAGGGAACCGGGCTAGGATTGCCGATCAGCCAACAGTTCGTCCGCATTATGGGAGGTGATATTGCTGTTGAAAGTCAACTTGCTCAAGGCACAACTTTCACGTTTAATATCCAGGTTAACTTGGTAACAAAAAGTGACGAACAAGAAAAATCGCCTGCTAAACAAGTTATTGCTTTAGAAGCCGGACAGCCAACTTATCGGATATTAATAGTTGAAGATGTAGCGGAAAATCGCCAACTGCTGCTTCAGATCCTCGCACCGCTGGGATTTGAAGTCTCGGAAGCAACTAACGGTGAAGAAGGAATTGCTTTGCAGTCAACTTGGAAGCCGCACCTGATCTTAATGGATATGCTGATGCCAGTGATGGACGGGTACGAAGCAACCAGACTGATCAAGCAAACTCCAGAAGGTAAAGAAACAATAATTATCGCCCTGACTGCTAGTGCTTTTGAGGAGCAGCAGCACATAATTTTGTCGGCTGGTTGTGATGATTTGATCTGTAAACCGTTTCGGGAAGAGGTACTATTTGAAAAAATAGCGCATCACCTGAACCTGCGTTATATTTATGAGGAAGAAAATTCATTTACTTCAGGTTCTGCACCGCTACTGCTGAAAAATTTGACCGCCGAGGATTTGAGTGTAATGCCCACAGACTGGGTGGTGGATTTGTACCGAGCAGCAATTTGCGTAGACGACAACCGCATCCTCGGACTGATCGAGCAAATTCCCGAAACAGAGGCAAATCTTGCTAACGCCTTAACAGATTTAGTCGATAATTTTCGGATAGATATCATTATTGATTTGACTCAATTATATTATGATGAACGACCATCAATTACCAGCGACTCCTAGAGACATTCTGATCGTTGACGATATGCCGGACAATTTGCGACTTTTATCGACTATGCTCGCAGCCCACGGGTATCAAGTCAGGAAGGCAATTAACGGACAACTGGCTCTGCAAGCGGCACAAATGTCTCCTCCCGATCTAATTTTACTAGATATTAATATGCCGAAAATGAACGGCTATCAAGTTTGTGAAAATTTAAAAAAAATTGAAAATACTAAAGATATTCCGGTGATTTTCATTAGTGCGCTAGATGACGTGATGGAAAAAGTTAAAGCTTTTCAAGTCGGAGGAGTAGATTATATTACTAAGCCGTTTCAAGTAGAAGAAGTCTTGGCGCGAGTCCAAAACCAACTTTCGCTTCGTTTGCTGCAATCGAAACTGCAACAGCAAGCAAGAGAATTGCACGATCGCAATTCGAGATTGCAAGCAGAAATCGCCGAACGACAGCGGGCCCAAGAATCAGTCAGGTTTTTGCTGGAAACGACGCGGGCGATCGGTGAAGCTGTAGACTTTCACTCAGCTTTAGAAGTAGTTCTGCACCAAGTCGGCGAAACAATCGGGTGGGATGTAGGAGAAGCTTGGATTCCCGATGCAGAAGGAACTGTGCTGCAATCTGCCCGGGGCTGGTATGCGAGTAACACCAGCATGGAATCGTTCCGCACCCAAAGCAAACAAATGACATTTCCCATGAATATAGGGCTGCCGGGACGAGTTTGGGCATCCAAGCAACCGGAATGGCTAGAAGATATTTCCCGGGGCTACCCACATTTTATCCGAAGTGAAATAGCACTATCTCTGGGATTCAAAGCTGGTTTTGGGGTGCCAATTTTGGTAGGCGATGAAGTATTGGCAGTGCTAGTTTTCTTTAAGAATTCGGTGTGTTCCAAAGACGCGCGTTTTATCGATGTTTTTAATGCTGTAGGCACTCAATTAGGTTCTTTAATTCAGCGCAAACAAGCAGAAGAATCGCTGCGGATTGCTGAAGAAAGATATCACAGCATTGTCGAAAATGCGATGGAAGGCATTTTTCAAAGCAGTCCTTCAGGACGTTATCTCAGCGCTAATCCAGCTTTGGCAAAATTGTACGGTTACGACTCGCCAACAGAACTGATGTCCTGCATTCAAGATATTTCTCAGCAACTGTACGTTAACCCGCAACGCCGCCTAGAATTTGTGATGGCTATGGATGCAGAAAATGCCGTTTCGGGGTTTGAATCTATGGTATGCCGCAAAGACGGGAGCCGGATTTGGGTGTCAGAAAATGTCCGGGCTGTTCGGGATACAAAAGGTGAGCTGATGTACTACGAGGGGACTGTTTCTGATATCACAGAACGCAAATCAGCGCAAGAAGCCCTGAAATTTGAGCAGGAACAAAGCGAGAAGTTGCTGTTAAATATTTTGCCGAAACCAATAGCAGAACGTTTGAAGGCCCAGCAAACTACAATTGCTGATAGTTTTGCCGATGTCAGTGTTTTATTTGCTGATATTGTTGGCTTTACTGAGCTGTCGGCGAGAATGTCTCCGACGGAACTGGTAAAGCGATTGAACGTGATTTTTTCTCATTTCGATCAGTTAGCTGAAAAGTACGGTGTGGAGAAAATTAAAACTATTGGTGATGCTTATATGGTAGTCGGGGGATTGCCGACGCCGAGAGACGATCACGCCGAGGCGATCGCCCAAATGGCTTTGGGAATGCAGGCAAAAATAGCCAAGTTGTCGGCCGAGACAGGCGAAAAACTGGCAATTCGCGTCGGCATCAATTCCGGGCCGGTAGTGGCGGGAGTGATTGGTGTGAGCAAGTTTACTTACGATTTGTGGGGAGATACGGTGAATGTGGCGGCGAGGATGGAAGTTACAGGTTTTGCAGGCAGCATTCAAGTTACTGACGTTACTTATGAGCTTTTGAAAGATAAGTATTTGTTGGAGAAACGAGGCTTGATTCCGGTAAAAGGTAAGGGCGATATGATGACTTATTGGTTATTAGAAAAAATTAGTCCGTTGACAGTTGACAGTTGACAGTTGACAGTTGGTAGTTGACAGTTGGTAGTTGACCGCTTGACAGCAGCGAGTAGTCGTTGGTAATTGGGAATGGAGAATTGATCGTAATGTTCTTGTGCGACGTTGCTCCGATCGGCATCCCGGAACAGAATTGTGCTGGTATGATGAAAGTAGTTAACGAAAATTTACATTTAAAGCCGTGACTGCACAAGAGCTAGTATCTGCAACGAGTTTAGAAAAACTAATTTGGACTTGGAAAGGTCACAAAATCCAATATACCGTCCAAGGCACCGGCCGCCCTCTGATCTTGATTCACGGATTTGGGGCTTCGATCGGACATTGGCGGCAAAATATCCCCGCACTCGCCGCCGGCGGCTACCGGGTATTTGCGCTGGACTTGTTGGGATTTGGTGCTTCTGGCAAACCAGCCCTCGATTACACCCTAGAATTGTGGGAAGAATTGCTGACAGATTTCTGGACAGATTTGGTACAGGAACCGGCGGTATTTGTCGGAAATTCGATCGGCGCTTTGCTGAGTTTGATGGTAGTCGCCAACCATCCAGAAATATCAGCCGGGGGTGTGTTAATCAACTGTGCTGGCGGACTCAACCACCGTCCAGAAGAACTTAGTTTTCCGCTGGGATTAGTGATGGGGACTTTTGCTAAATTAGTTCGATCGCCCATCATTGGCCCGTTTGTGTTCAACAACATCCGCCAAAAACACCGCATCCGCAACACCCTGCGCCAAGTCTACAGCAACCGCGAAGCCATCACCGACGAACTCGTAGAACTGCTGCACGCCCCCTCCTGCGAGCCCGGAGCTCAACAAGTATTCGCGTCCATTCTCACAGCCCCAGCAGGCCCTCAACCGTCAGAATTGCTGCCAAAAGTCGATCGTCCGTTACTGGTACTTTGGGGCGCAGACGACCCCTGGACGCCGATCGCCGGTAGCCAGATTTATCAAGAATTGGCCGCTAGTGGTAAACCCGTGAAATTTGTGTCAATTCCCAACACCGGCCACTGTCCCCACGACGAGCGGCCCTTTGAAGTCAATCATCTGATTTTGGATTGGATGCGGGAATTCAACTAACATTTTTCTGGTGAATGCGGAGGTCGGGCGATCGAGCAAAACCCTTGCCTTGCCAAGGTTCTGCCTCGCTCAATCCCACCGGCATTCGCGCGATCGCTTTCCTCAAAAAAAACTTTTGTAAAAAGTATTGACACATTTGAGCGAGTTAGCTATATTGATGGACGTGTGAGGAGCGAACCAGAAAAAGCACCGAGACGAAACACGGCCAGTCGTCGGT
>NZ_JAUBOJ010000275.1:0-10349 GCF_036700185.1 Microcoleus sp. BM001215392
TGCACTATTAAGTGTGATTTTGCTATCTAATTTGATGGCAATTTTGCTGCAATCATTGTGCGTGCGGTTGGGAGTCGCAACCGGACGAGATTTGGCACAAGCTTGTCGAGATTATTTCAGTCCGCGAGTTAGTTTTTTTCTGTGGATACTTTGTGAAATAGCGATTTCTGCCTGCGATTTAGCTGAACTGGTTGGAAGTGCGATCGGGCTGCAATTGCTATTTGGCATTCCCTTGGTTTGGGGAGTGTGCATTACTGCATTAGATGTAATCATGGTGTTATTTTTACAAGGCCGAGGCTTTCGTTATATCGAAGCTTTGGTAATTACTATTATTACAATTATTGGCGGTTGCTTTGTCGCCGAAATGATTTTTGCTAAACCCGATGCGGCAGGAGTTTTACTCGGTTATGTTCCCAATCTAGAGATTTTGAAAAATCAGGGAATGCTTTATATTGCAGTTGGGATTTTAGGGGCGACTGTGATGCCGCACAATCTCTACCTGCATTCATCGATCGTGCAAACTCGCGCTTGGGAAGAAGTTCCTGAAAAAAAATGGGAAGCAATTAAGTTTGGCACAATAGATTCTACCGTAGCGCTGTCAATAGCTTTGTTTATTAATTCAGCTATTCTAATTTTGTCTGCTGCCACATTTCATTTTTCCGGCTATCAAGAAGTAGCAGAAATTCAAGATGCCTACAAACTGCTTTCTCCGGTGCTGGGTGTGGGTTCTGCGAGTGCAATTTTTGCTTTTGCTTTATTGGCTTCGGGGCAGAATTCAACCTTGACTGCAACTTTAGCAGGACAGATTGTGATGGAAGGGTTTTTGCATTTTCGTCTGCGGCCTTGGTTGCGGCGCTTGCTGACTCGATTGGTGGCTATTGTGCCGGCTTTAATCTCAATTATGCTGTTGGGTGAAGGCAGTACAACTAATTTACTGGTTTTCAGTCAAGTGATTCTCAGTTTGCAATTACCTTTTGCCGTGATTCCTTTGGTAATGTTTACTTCAAACCGCCGTTTAATGGGAGAGTTTGTCAATCCATTTTGGCTGAAAGGGGTAGCTTGGTTAGTGGCTAGTATTATAGTAGGATTAAATATTTGGCTGTTATTACAAACCATTTTCTAGTAATTAAATCCTGTGCGGTCGATTGGCCGCAATCAGCAAGGAAGGCACGTGCGTTCGGTTTTTGCTATGGTAATCGACCGCACAGGATATTAGAGGTTAAATCAAACTACAAAAAACAAAACCCGCACTGGCGGGTTTCATCTTAAGGCTGATTGTTATTGTCTGACGGTTTCAACTACTTATTAGGAGCAATCGCCTCTTTAGCAGCAACGGGACGGGATGACGAGGCGCTAGTTTTCAAAAGTGCGATCGCCTGCGCGTAGCAAGGATCGTCCTTAGTAGCAACCAACGTCGGTTTGTTAGCTAATTTCAGCTTTTGTTCGTCGGTGACTACCACCTTGACATCGGGAGTAACACCCTTGTGGCTGATGTCCGTACCGTTGGGAGTATAGTAGTGAGCGATCGTCACCGCCAATCCCGAACCGTCAGACAAAGAATGTACCGACTGCACCAAAGCCTTGCCAAAAGTTTGGCCGCCCATGACAGTAGCGCGCTTGTTGTCCTTGAGAGCACCGGCCAAAATCTCGCTAGCGCTGGCGGAGTTGTCGTCCACGAGTACCACCAAAGGCTTGTCAGTGATCGCAGTGCGGTTGGCGCGCATTTCCTGAGAATCGCCAGCACGATCGACTGTACGGACGATCGCCCCAGTATCCATCCACATCCGGGCGATATCAATGCTCACCCGCAACAGCCCGCCGGGATTGCCGCGCAAATCCAACACAAAAGCATCAGCTTTTTGATCCGAGAGCTTTTTAATCGCCGCCTGCATTTGTTCGCCCGCGTGGGAACTAAACTCTTGCAAGCGGATGTAACCCACATTCTTGCCGCCTTCATTCTTGAGGCTGGAGCGAACCGCTGCTACCTCAATTTTCGCCCTAGTCAGAGTGATTTCAAACTCACTTTTGCCGCTACGAGCAATCCGCAGCGTGACTTTCGTACCTTCGGCACCCCGAATAATCTGAGCAGCATCCGAGACAGTCATGCCTTGGGTAGCTTTGCCGTCAATCACCAAAATCCTGTCACCCGCTTGAATCCCTGCCTTGAGGGCGGGGGAATTTTCCATCGGTTCGACTACCGTAATCGCTTTGGTTTTCTCGTCTTGTTCCAGCCTCATCCCCACCCCTGTGAGTTCCCCAGAAGTTTGATTCGTCAGCGCTTCGTACTGCTTGGGGTCCATGAAGCGAGTGTAGGGGTCTTGCAATTTCTCCAGGGCTTTGCGGAGGGCGGTGTAAGCAGCTTCGCGAGAAGTATAATTTTTGCCGAGCAAGTCTTGGCGGGCCTCGGCCCAGTCAGTCTTGTTAAAGCTGCCATCGACATATTCTCGGTTCACAATTTGCCAAGCTTCATCTAAAACAGCTTTGGGGCTATCTTGAAGCTCAGCGCGGACGGATTGAAAAACGCCCGGAACGAGTAAAGATATCGAAGCGGTTGTTGCCATCGCCCCAGTGAACAGGGCTGCCTGTAACTTAGAAAAGCGTTTGCGGGCTTGATTCATTGAATTTTGGCTCAATTCGATTTTAGATTTTTGATTTGAGATTTTAAATTGCTAAAAAATCTCAGACTACGATTTCAACTATTGTGTGGAGGCTCCACCATCCCTCTGGACAGTTTAACGAGATTCATAGCCGATCGCCAACCAATCATTACTCTATTTTAATAAACTTAATTTAAAACTTGGATTTAAAGGTACCGTGGAAGCTAAACTCGAACAATTTTCGCGTAAGTGGTTGAGCCTGCTCGTTACAGGAGCGATCGGTGTAGTAGCGCTGGCGGGCGTCGTTACCATACAATTGAGCGGGCAGTTTGGTTCAACAGCCGCAGTTGGCCAGAGGGGACAAAAGCCGCTCCCTGCCATATCTGCAACCAGTTTCAAGCAAGAAGTCCAGCAAGAAGGCTTGAGGCTGAAAATGCTGAAAACACTTCCTAGTTTTGGGTTTGACAATTTAATTGCCGACTGGACATTTCTGAAATTTTTGCAATATTTTGGCGACGAGGAAGCGCGGCAGGTGACCGGCTACAATCTCAGCGAAGATTATTTTGACATAGTGACGCGGCGAGATCCGCGTTGGGTAGACATCTACCTGTTTCTATCCACAGCAGTGTCTTTTTATCAGGGAAACCCTGAAACTGCTGTTAAATTGATCGAGCGCGGCACTAACGCCCTGTCGCCACAAATTCATCCGCAAGCCTGGATAGTTTGGCGAACCAAAGGTTTGGATGAGTTGCTGTTGTTGGGGGACCTTCCCGAGTCAATTCGTTCTCATGAAATGGCCGCTGAGTGGAGCGAAAAAACACCAGACGGGCCGAAATTGGCGCCATTATTTCGAGCAACTGCTGAGTTTTTGCGCCGAGATCCCGATAGCGTACCGGTGCGGTTTAATGCTTGGAGTACAGTTTATTATCAAACAACTGATAAGTTGGTGCGTCTCAGGGCGAAACAAGCTCTTGTCAAGTTGGGAGCTCAGGTGAAAAAAAATCAAAATGGAACAGAGATTTTTATTTTGCCTCCCAGAAAGTAGGGTAAATGGCCCCGCGGGAAATCAAGTTTAGCGCAACTCTGAAAACGAGGTGATTTCTGTGCGAGTTAATTCGCGCCATTCACCGGGTTTAAGCCCTTCGAGACACAAATGAGCGATCGCGCTCCTCACCAGCCGCAGCGTCGGAAATCCTACTGCTGCGGTCATCTTGCGCACTTGACGGTTGCGGCCTTCAGTGAGAGTCATTTCTAGCCAAGCTGTCGGAATGTGTTTGCGAAATCGAATCGGGGGATCGCGGGGCGGCAAAGCGGGTTCTGCCGACAACAATTGCACTTTTGCCGATCGAGTCCGATAATCTTGAATGATGACACCAGTTTGTAAAGCTGCGATCGCACCGGCATCAGGAACCCGTTCCACCTGCACCAAATAAGTGCGGGGATGAGCGAATTTGGGATCGCTGAGGCGGTGCTGCATTTGTCCGTCATCGGTTAACAGCAACAAACCTTCACTATCGCGATCGAGCCTTCCCACAGCATAAACATCAGGAATCGGAATATAATCTTTCAGAGTTCTGCGCTTAGCCTCCCCCGAATTATCAGTAAATTGAGTTAAAACATCGAAAGGTTTGTAAAATAAAATGTAACGATAAGGCATAACCAATTAACGATTAAAAATGTACCAACCGTGCCAACTGAAACAATATAACCAAAAAAAAAACTTTTCCTCTCTCCTTTCTACCTCTGGGCCCTCTGGCGCTGGTGCGGTTCAAAAAAAAATAAATCTTGTTAACCAACCATTCAAACCTGCTATAAAATCTTCAGCCTGTCAAAGCCTGGCAAATCCAAACTACCCAATTTTACCATGCCCAAAACCATTCACCGCATTTGCATTGTTTTAGGAACACGCCCAGAAGCAATCAAACTAGCCCCAGTAATTCAACAATTCAAAAAATCACCAAACTTTGACACCCAAGTAATCTTAACAGGTCAGCACCGAGAAATGGTCGAGCAAGTAATGCAAATGTTCGACCTCAAAGCCGATCGAGATTTAGCAATCATGCAGCACCAGCAAAGCTTGACGGATATAACCTCCCGCAGCTTGCAGGGTTTGGAAGCCTGCTTTAAAGAATTGCAGCCAGACCTCGTATTGGTTCAGGGAGATACAACCACAGCATTTGCGGCTGCTTTAGCAGCATTTTACCAGAAAATACCAGTAGGTCACGTAGAAGCCGGATTGCGAACTGACGACGTGTTCAATCCGTATCCCGAAGAAGCTAACAGGCGGTTGATTTCGCAGCTCACACGGCTGCATTTTGCACCAACAGCGCTGGCCCAGGATAATTTAGGGCGATCGGGCGTTTTAGGAGAAATTCACCTTACAGGCAACACAGTCATCGACGCTTTGCTTGGAGTAGCCAAACGCCAACCAGAATGCAACATTCCCAACTTAGATTGGAGCAAATACCGCACAATTTTAGCAACAGTACACCGCCGCGAAAATTGGGGACAACCATTAGCCGGAATTGCGCGAGCATTCATCCAAATCTTAGATAAATTTCCCGACACAGCTTTGCTGCTACCACTACACCGAAATCCCACAGTCCGCGAACCATTAAAAGCTCTTTTAGGCGACCATTCCAGAATTTTTTTAACAGAACCATTAGACTACGCCGAATTAGTAGGAGCGATGCAGAGAAGTCATTTAATCCTCACCGATTCCGGCGGACTGCAAGAAGAAGCACCGAGTTTAGGTAAACCTGTTTTAGTATTGCGAGAAACCACAGAAAGACCCGAAGCAATAGCCGCCGGAACCGCTAAACTTGTCGGTACAAATTCTGATACAATTACAGCAGCAGCCGCAGAATTGCTCAGCAATTCGGCAGCTTACGAGGCAATGGCAATGGCAATTAATCCCTTTGGCGACGGTTTAGCAGCATCCCGAATTTTGAAAATAGTTGCAGACTACTTTTCACAGTAAAAAGTAATCCTAAAATAGATCGATCGTTCGGAATGCGAGTCCGCATCCATCCGAGGACTCGCATTCCGAACGAGCAAACCAATATGATTGCGGTCATTCTAGGGAATAACGATCTAATTCACAATCGAATAAAGTGCGCTATTATAGCACCTTAGAACTATCAGTAATCTCCACCGCCACCACCACCCCCAGAGTCACCACCACCAAAGCTACCGCCATCGCTGCTACTGCTACTACTGCTGTAATCGCTGCTGCTACTGTAACCGCTGCCGCTGCTACTGCAACCGCTGCCGCTACTACCGTAATTACCTCTGCGATTATTCTGATTGCGGCCGCTACTATTAGAAAAGGAGCGAAAATTGGAGATAAAATAACAAATTATCGTTCCTAGGATTAACATAGGGGGTAGAAAAATTGCCCAATTTGGTAACACATCCCCTTCATAGCCATTCTCCGTAACAACTGGCGATTGAGTAGGTATGAGCGACGGTGTTACCGCTGGATTTGATACTGTTGGAGCCAAAGGCAGCGGATTCTGAGATTGAGTATTTGCAGAGGGTTTTACACCTTGCCCTGGTACTATGGGAGCAAAAGGCAGCGCGTTTTGAGATTGCACGTTTGCCGTCGGAGTTTGTAAAATATTGACTAACGCCTTGGTTCCCGCTAATGTCCCCCCATCAAAGTCTTGCTGTTTAAATTTGGGCGTAATTTCCGTTTGAATAATACTCACTGTTTTCGCATCGGGCAAAATGCTTTGAATGCCGGAACCTGTTTCAATCTGAACGCGGCGTTCCCCTGAAGAAATCAACAATAAAACTCCATTATTTTTACCTTTTTTGCCAATTCCCCAAGAGTTAAATAATTCTGTAGCAAATGCTTTTGGTGTCGCCGATGGCTTAGTGTCAGGGACGGTGACAACTGCGATTTCTGAGCCATTTTTTGCCTCTAACTCCGCAATCACCTGATTTAGCTGAGTTTCGGTACTGTCGCTGAGAATGTTGGCTTTATCCGTTACCCAAGTGTGATTTGGGCGGGGATTCGGTACTTCTTGTACTGTTATAGCTTGACTCGCTACCGGAAAGGCAATTGCCGAGAAGCACAGCAAACTGCTAAAAATTATTTGTTTTTTGCTAGATTGTAACTGCATCATTTTAGTCTCCTAAATAAGTCCTAATCTGAAATTTAAATAGATATGTCTGCCTACTTACAATTAAATAACCAGCTCGCTCTCACGTCAATTCATATTATTCAGAAGTTGGATTCATAAAAGTCATAATAGTTGTAGGTGCGCGCTGCACACCTACAACTATTATTAATTACCAATCTCCACCGCCACCATAGCTACCGCCGGAGTCGCTGCTGCTACTGTAATCTGCGCTGCTGCTACTATAATCTGCGCTGCTGCTGCTGTAATCTGCGCTGCTGTTATCACTGCTGCTACTGTAATCTGCGCTGCTGCTGCTGTAATCTGCGCTGCTGTAATCACTGCTGCTACTGCAATCGCCACTGCTGCTGTAATCACTGCGGCTACTGCAATCGCCACTGCTGCTAATGCAGTCGCCGTCATCCGTGGAATAGCTCGTAACTCCGCTGTAATCGCCACTGCTAATTCTGTTGATGCGGAGTTCCCCACTAACTCTTCTGTAAACCCTGTTATTAGGATTAGAAGAGCGGCGGGAGGGGGAGGGGTAAGGAGATTTTGCAGAAAATAACCTGCGGAATATAGTGAAGATAACAAACAAAATCATCAAGGCTATCAATAACCCAAACAAGCTAAATATTCCGAAAATTATTAACACGATACCTGTGGGGCTATTATTCGTAACAACTGGCGCTACAGCAGGTTTTGGTGACGGTTTCACTCCTTGACTTGGTACTGTTGGAGCCAAAGGTAGCGTGTCTTGAGCTTGAAGGTTTGCAGTCGGATTTGGTAAAATATTTTGTGCTGTTACATTTTGGATCGTTACTGGAAATGCAATTGCTGACAGGCACAGCAAACTGACCGATATTATTTGTTTGTTGTTAAAATTTAAGTGCATTGCTTCATTCTCCTGAATAACGGACGATCAGAAATCAACATATATATCTGCACCTAATTACAATTTAATAACCAGGCCTCTATGATGTCAATTCATATTATTCAGAAGTTCGATTCATAAAAGTCATAATTTTAAGTGTGCCTTAAGCACTTGGTATTACCCGGGTTTTTCAAACTGCTAATTTTCTTAAAAAGCAAATTATGTCATGCCCTATTCTCTCGTTGTTTATTAGACTTGAATTGCAAAAATCGGAAAACACCCTAAAATTATCTGCGTTTATCTGTGTTTATCTGTCTGACATCTGCGGTTTCTGTATCGAAAAGAAGACTTATGCAATCTTGTCTATTATGGATAATTTATATTAATGAGATCGATGGTTTAATATTTTGACTGTGAAAGGGTTTGAGGAGATGTCGCGAATGAAAATCTCCTCGGTAACTTATCATTTATACTCCTAGAGATGCGGGCGGACAGAAAACGAACGGGTTTTTAACCAAAATAATTGCCCAAAACCGTCGATTTCGGTTCAAAAACCCGGTTTATTTGCGGGCGAGTGCGATCGCCCACTAATTTAGATATATTTAAGGAGAGGGAACTTGTGGCTGAAAGTTGGTGCTGCCTTTATAACCGGATAAGATAGCAATTTTTTCCAAAGATAGCCTTCCTGGGTAATATTTTCCGCGAATTTCCCAAGTAGGATAAGCTTGAACTTTGGCAGCTTTGCACAAATCTGGTTGAGCATCTTTTCCTCTGGGATCGCACTCAATGTAAGTAATTGCGGTAAATGCTTGTTTGCCGAAAAGTTCTTGTTGCGTGTGACAGTGAGGACACCAGTAAGCACCGTACATTTTAGCTCTGATAGTCTGCAAATGGGTTGCTAAAGCTATTTGATCCGGCACGGATTCGCTACTAATCGGCGGGCCTTCCTGCTCGGTAACTGGCAATTTGGCAGGGGCAGCCGGAGGAGGAGGAGGAGGGAGGGTTTGTGCTAAGGTTTGAGTGGATTTGTTGCGGAAACTGAACTGTGCAATTCCTCCGTCTGCTTTGGTACTGCCGAAAATGCCCAAAGTTAGAAAAATTGCGATCGCGCAAAAGTTCAATTTGCTTGCTCTCATCAGGGATTTCATCTTGAATTTACTAGGATTTCACGAGCTTGATTCATAGCCTCTACAGCATTGTTTACCACAAAAATGTTAAATTCTGCTAATTTTTTAAAGAAAAGTTGGCTTTCAGGGCTGTCATTTAACAAAATAACTTGCTTCTCAGCTTTGAGGGCGAGGGCTATTTCCGAAGCTGTTCCCGCACCCATACCGCAGGCAATTATTACATCTGATGAAAGAATGTTGATGTTATTGCGGGCGTTTCCCATATCGGTGACAATGGCAATATCTACTGCTTCAGAAATGCCGCGAGTGTTATTCCCCGGAAGGATACCGATTGTTAAACCGTTGGCTGCTTTTGCGCCTTTGTTGGCGGCATCCATCACGCCGCTATTTCTGCCGCCCGTGAGCAATATCCATCCTGCATCGGCGATCAGTTTTCCGAGTTGATAGGCGTTTTCTAAATCTGTTGGTGTGGCGCTGTCGCCGGGGCCCATGATACCGATGATGATTTTTTTCATTGTTTTGAACGAGCTGATGTCGGCTCAAGAAACCTCGGATAAAAAAAACTACGATCTTGCTTCCGCTAGCCTCTTAAAATTAGATAGAAAAAACTTTTCTCAGGTATATTTATCTGCAATTTAAAGGATTTTTGGTGGCTGAAGCCCGAGAGATTTGAGGTGAATTTTTAACTACAAATTTCATTTAATGAGGTCTTCTAGTGAGGGAAATAGTAAATTTTGGGCGCTTTGTTTGGGGCAGTCGCAAGGCTGTTGAATGGTGGAAATAGCAGATACATTACCCAGCAGCAAACTGATACTTTCTATTAATAGCGGCAGTGTTAATAAAACGATCGCCCCGGACACCAACAAGCTAATCAAGCCGTCGGCCCAATTCCAGTGCAGCCAAGCCACGGCGATCGCTGCTACAATTACTCCAATTGAGGAACAAATATCCGCAACTGCGTGCAGAAAGGCGCTTTTAAGGTTGAGGTCGCCGTGGCAGCAAGAACGCAGACAAAAAGCGTTGACAGAGTTGACGCTTAAACCGACAATTGCTGTGATTAACATTGGCATTCCTTCTACTTCGCCAGTTGGCGACAGCAATCGATCGATCGACTCGACAGCAATCCACAGGGCGATCGCCACTAAACTGATACTATTAACTAAAGCCGCTAGGATCTGTGGGCGATCGGGCAATCCCGAAGCATGAAGCAGATTTCCTTCCTGTGCCGTATTCCTCGACGAAAACCAAGTCGCGGCTAAACTAATCGTCAAAGCCGCCACATCGGAGAGGACGTGCCCGGCATCCGCCAGCAGGGACAAACTGTGAGAAGTCATCGCAGCGATTAACTCTGCTACAAAAAAGCTGCTAAGCAGTACCAATGCCGTTTGTAACAGCCGCACTTTGCCAACTTTTGGCTGGGAATTTCCGCAGCGGGCGATCGTCTTCCAAGGCTTCGCTAACGCATTTTTGCTCTCACAATCCAAATTGTCCTTAACCGGAAATATCATGCAGCAGTCCTTGAAATCAAATTTCATTTTCAATTAAATATTAAATTAAGTATAACAGGTTCGATCGTTCGGAATGCGAGTCCTTCATGGATGCGGACTCGCATTCCGAACGATCGAAC
>NZ_JAUBOJ010000276.1:0-10327 GCF_036700185.1 Microcoleus sp. BM001215392
TCAACTGTCAACTGTCAACTGTCAACTGTCAACTGTCAACTGTCAACTGACTAATCAGCAAAGCTGCGGGAAAGTAACAGAGAGCATCACCAATGGACAGCGTACCGTTACTTTCCACTGGCTGATTGGTAATAGCATCCTTCCAAACCAACGGCATTTTATTCGACAATACCAGATTAGTATCTTTCCAGACTTGTTTGCCGATCGGCATTTCCTCTGGTTTGACAACTCCGGTCAAATATCGAGGAGCAATCACAATAACTGTAGTATCTTCAAAGCTGCGGGAAAAAGCAACCACATTATCTTTAAACGTGCCCGCTACTTCCAACGGTCGATAGTCGCCTGATTTAAATACTTCCAAGTATTTTTTTCGGGCTTCTAGAAGTTTTGCAGTCAAAAATAACTTAATTCTCGCATCTTCCCGCGTCGCAATTAAATCTTCAACCATTGCTAAAATATCTGTCTTAGCTTGCTGTTTAATTTCCCGCAATACCTCGATTCTGCGATCGAAATCCACCGGACGGCGGTTGTCCGGATCGACGTGGCTTAAATCCCAGAATTCCGTGCCTTGATAAATGTCTGGAACCCCAGGCGCGGTGATTTTTAGCAGCGTTTGAGATAAAGAATTGAAAATTCCGTAATCAGCTACTTTTTTCCAGAAAGGTAGAAACTTCTTGAAAAACTGATTTTGTTCCGAAGGTTCGAGAACGCTATCGATAAAGGTCATAAACCCAGTTTCGTAGTCGTTGTCCGGTCTCAGCCAAGCCGTATAAACTTTGGCTTCGCGGACAGCTTTAATGGCATAATCTTTCAGGCGATCGACATAATCGGTGTTTTCAATTCCCTCAAACGGAAAACTGCCGAGTAAAGTTTGGTACAAGAAGTATTCGTCATTGGTATCGGGAACCATGCGATTGACAAAGTTAACTTTCTTAGATGAGTTTACCTCTCTCCAAGACCTGACTTGCTGTTCCCATTCCTCAGGAATTTCTGACAAAACGTTAAGTCTGGCTCGCACATCTTCGCCGCGTTTGGTATCGTGGGTAGCTGTAGCATTCATTTTGTGAGGCCAAGCTGCTTGCTGCTGCTTGTTGAACTCGTGAAAATCGACCAGCGAAACGCCAAACTGACTGGGGTTTCCTCCTACTTCGTTGAGGGATAAAAGGCGATAGTAGACGTATAACAGCGTGTCCTCAATACCTTTTGCCATCAAGGGGCCTGTCAACTGCTGGAGTTTCATCACAAAGTGCCTGCGCTGCTCTTTTTGTTCGGCTGTGAGGGTTTCTTCTTCTTCTAGCAACAGCACTGTTTCGATAAATTTCAGTTCTTTGAGGAGTCGCGGTACTAATTCTTTGGCGTGGGCGATCGCATATTTGACGTAAGTGCGATCGGACTCTCGCAAACCCTCTTGATTTATGTATGTTCGGTACACTGGAAAAATCGTCAAAACTGCTGACAGTGCTTTTTCCAAACCCGGACGAGTAAAGTCATTTCCCTGTCGGGATTGACCGGATATATTCTTCAAAAGTTGAGCCAGATTGTCTACATCTCCCGCCAGATTCTTCTCAACAATTAGTCCTTTCTTCTCTAAGAATAACTGTTCGTAAGGAACAGTCAATCGAGTAAATCTCTGATATATTTCGCTAAATTGCTGTTCGCGATCGCACCGACAAAAAACGCCGTTTACATAGTTCAAAAAGTCATAGCCGCTCGTTCCCTCAATCGGCCAATAGGACGGCAAATCTTCCTCGTGTTCCAGAATCTTTTCCACAGTAATATAAGTGTCTCCCGTTCTCTCGCGGAGCCGTTTTAAATATTCTGTGGGGTCGTAAAGTCCGTCAATGTGGTCAATTCTCAATCCAGTAAACTTTCCCTCTTCCACCATGTCGAAGATCAGAGCGTGGTTTTTGTGGAAAACTTTAATTTCTTCGACTTTTACCGAAATTAGTTCGTTGACTGTAAAAAACCTTCGGTAGTTGATTTCTTCCGCTCCCACTTTCCAGAAAGACAGACGGTAAAACTGTTCGGAAAGCAAATCGTCCAGCAAATTAAAGCTTTCGGCATTGCCCTTTTCTCCGTTAAAAAAATTGATATTTTCATCGATAAATTCCTGGACGATGGGATTTTGATTGTAAAGTTCCCACAGCAGTCCTTTGACAAAAGCTATCTGATCGTATCGGGCTTTACCTTTAGTTTCGGAAGGGGTATTTTTGATCAAATAAAGAATTCCCAGAAACTTGATAAAATCTGGATGGCGCCTGCCTAATTCCCGCCCTAAATGCCCCAAATTATGACTTATAAATTTTGCGTAAGATTCAATTTTTACAGGTAATTGTAAACTGTAGTAATTGATGGTCAGCCCAATTTCGCTGTATTTGAGTTGAATCTCGCCATTTTCCAGACACTCGCCATAAAAATTTCCCAGCAGCGGAGCCAGCACTCGACCTCTGAGATGTTCGTAAGCGTGATTCCATTCAATATCGAAGTAATCGAAATAGTCGGAATCGGGCCCGTGTTCCAATACATCTAACAGTAATAAGTTTTGAGTGTCGTAAGCCATGTGGTTGGGGACAATATCTTGGAGCCATCCCATGTTCCGCTGCTTGATTTCGTCTGTGAGCGATTCAAAGTTTTCTGAGGTTCCCAATTCCGGATTGATTTGATTGGAGTCAACCACATCGTATCCGTGACTGCTGCCTTTTCTGGCTTTAAATATCGGTGAGGCGTAAAGGTCGGTAATTCCTAATTCTTCGAGATAGCTGAGGATTTGTTTGGCGGCTTCAAAGTTAAAACCTGCATGAAATTGAATCCGATAAGTGGTTGTGGGAATTCTCATCATGTTAATTTTACTCCTGATTGATTAGTCGATCGGGTTTTTTGTTTAAAATTAGAAATTGTAGGTGGGTTGGGCGAGAGCACTCCGTGTCAACAATCGCCTAACAACCTTTATATCTCTCGCTTATAGTCGAGTCTAGATCCCCCTAAATCCCCCTTAACAAGACCCACTTTGATGCTCTTGTTCACCCTTATTGGGGACGCGAGAGAATTCTCTTGTCCCCCCCTCCCACCAGGGGGGCGCCGGGGGGATCGGAAAGACTAGGACATCAAAGAGTAGGCTGATACTAAGTTCGCAGCTCTTGTTGACACGCTTTGAGCAGCCGCTTCACCCAACCTAGTATTTCTATATTAATTGGTAGAGTGCGAAACTCTGCGGTTTAACAGTCAATTCTTGCTCAGAATGGATGTTTTCAGGCAAGCTAGAACCTGAACCCATCCATTTTACATCAGCAGAGTCTAAAATTTTGTGACCGTTGCCTTGGGGAAGTGGGGCCGTAACAGCCACCTCTTGCTTGTTGAAGTTTAGAATGCAGAATATCTGGCTGTTATCTGTCCAGCGACGGAGAAACAAGATTTTTTTTGCTTCAATGCTGGAAACTTCTAGATTGTTTTTGTCTAGTTTTGTGAGGGCTGGGATTGTCCGCCGCAGTTGAATCAAATTCTGGTGCCATTCCCAGAGGATTTTGTGTTTTCCTGCTGTTTGTTTTTCCCAGTTTAACTTGCACTTTTGGAAGCTTTCAGGACTCTGGGGGTCTTGAAATTCGCCTCGGTCTTCAAAAGCTTTAAATTCTTGTTGCTTGTCTTTGCGAATTGCTTCAATCAAGCCCGGATCTGAGTGGGAAACAAAGTACAGAAACGGCGCAGTTTCTCCGTATTCTTCTCCCATAAACAAGAAGGGAATGTAGGGAGAAATTAAAACTGTACCTGCTGCAAGTTTTAGTGCTTCAAAGTCAACTATTTGCGAGAGTCTGTCTCCTAAAATTCGGTTGCCGATTTGGTCGTGGGTTTGGGAAAATACCAAAAATTTATCGCCCGGTTCATCTTTGACAGAATTGCCATGTTTTCGCTTTCTGTGAGGGGCGTACTGGCCGGAGTAAACAAAGCTTTCTTTGAAGGATTTTTCTAAGTGTTCGCACTTGCCGAAGTCTTGGTAATATCGGTCATTTTCTCCGGTAAGCAAGGCGTGCAGTGCGTGGTGGAAATCGTCGCACCATTGCGCGTCTAGTCCGAAGCCTCCGAGTTCTTTGGGACGTACTGTGCGGACATCGTTTAAGTCACTTTCTGCGATTAGGTAAAGTTTCCTGCCGATTTCTTGAGAAATCTCGGCTGTGGCGTCGGAGAGTTCTTGCAAAAATGGTCTAGCACCTACTTCAAATATTGCTTGAATTGCATCTAATCTCAGACCATCGATGTGATAGTCTTGAAACCAGTAAAGGGCGTTTTGAATAAAGTAGTTGCGCACGCCGTCGCTGTAGGCGTCGTCGAAGTTGAGGGGGTCTCCCCAAATTGAGCCGTATTTTGAGGTGAAGTAGGGGCCGAAGTCGCGGAGGTAGTTTCCTTCGGGGCCGAGGTGGTTGTAAACGACATCGAGTATTACTGAGATGCTGTGTTCGTGGCAGGCGTTGATTAGTTTTTTGAAGCCTTCGGGGCCGCCGTAGGAGTTTTGAACTGCGTAGGGATATACGCCGTCGTATCCCCAGTTGCGATCGCCGGGAAATTGGGCGACTGGCATGATTTCGATGGCGTTGATTCCCAGTTCGGTGAGTTGTTTGAGTTGGGGGATTATTGCTTCAAAGGTTCCGGCTTCGGTGAATGTGCCGACGTGCAGTTCGTAAATTATCATTTCCGGTAGCGGCACGCCTTGCCAATGTGTATCAGTCCAAGCAAAGGCGTTTTGATCTATTACTTGGGATGGGGTGTGGACGCCTTGGGGTTGATATTTTGAGGCTGGGTCTGGTCTGTCGGTTTTTCCTTCGAGTTGGTAGGTGTAAAGGGTTCCGGGTGGGATGTTTTTAGCTGTGGTTTGCCAGTAACCTTCTGCTGATTGTTGCATGGGTATCAGGCGTTTGTCTGGGGAAACTATTTGGACTGCTATTTGTTGGAGTGTGGGCGCCCAAACGGTGAATTCACATTGGTTGTTGCCGAGGTAGTTTGCTCCTATCTTCACTTTGAGTTATTCTCCTTATAAAATAGGTTGGTTGTTCGATCGCCCTTGGGACGCTCTCAAATGCTGTGTTTTTAAGGTTCAGCGCCTGTGTAGAGGGTAATATTACTTTAAATAACAAACAACTAACTTTAGGCAGAGCAACGGTTAGAATTATTGCTGGGGCAAAAGTACGGTTTGGTTATCTCTAAATTAGACCATGAATCTGCACTCTTAACGATCGCCATTCTTTGCCACCTGCAACAGTTAATATTTCTGGTTTTTTATATAAAGTCTAAAATATACCTAAAGGTAGATCGCAAATCAGCGCGAGCGTGTATTCTATGGTTATTGCTTTTGGACGGGAAATCTGCTGCAATCTCGACTCGGCGGAGTCTCGCGAGTGGTTGGTGACAAACGGGATCGGCGGTTACGCTAGCGGGACGATCGCAAATCTCCTCACCCGACGCTATCACGGGCTGCTGGTAGCCGCCCTCAAACCCCCGCTGGGAAGGACTTTGATGCTGGCTAAGCTGGACGAGACGGCCGTGTATGCCGATCGCGCCTACCCGCTTTATACCAACCGCTGGGCCGACAGTACGATCGAACCCCACGGCTACAACTGCATCGAAAGCTTCCACCTCGAAGGGACGACGGCTGTTTGGAGGTATGCCCTCGCCGACGCTATCCTGTCCAAGCGGATTTGGATGCAGCAAGGTGCTAACACAACATATATTCAATACCGCTTGCACCGCGGCTCACAACCGATCGCGATCGCAGTCAAAGCCCTAGTCAACCACCGCGACTACCACCACATGACTTGCGCCGACGACTGGCCCGTCAGCCTAGAAACTTTGACACAAGGGGTTTGTGTTACCGCGTTTCCCTGGGCGGCGCCACTTTATTTGCTGACAGATGCCACACCAGAGGCTAAATTTCGAGTCTCTACGCCCTTATACAATTGGCACTACGGATTTAATTTGGCAGCCGAACAGCGGCGCGGATTGGACTACTGCGAAGATCACTTGCACGCGGCAACTTTTCATTTCGCGATCGCACCAGGCCAGTCTCTGACATTGATCGCGAGTACGGAAAAAAGTCCCGAACTCAACGGCGGTAAAGCTTTAGAATTGCGTCGCACCTACGAGCAAGAATTGCTGCAAAATTTGCCTGGTGCGATCGCATCTCCCGACTGGATCGATCAATTGGTGTTAGCAGCCGACCAATTTATTGTCAACCGCCCGCTACCAAAGGAACCCGAGGGGAAAACGATTATCGCCGGATATCCCTGGTTTAGCGACTGGGGGCGCGATACGACGATCGCCCTGCCCGGTCTCACAATCTGTACCGGGCGGTGGCAAATTGCCCGATCGATTTTGCGGACTTTTGCGCGGTATGTCGATCGGGGAATGCTGCCGAACCGCTTCCCGGATGCCGGCGGCGCGCCGGAATACAACACCGCAGACGCGACGCTGTGGTACTTTGAGGCTGTTCGCGCTTACTGCGACTGCACCGGCGACGACGAACTTTTGAGCGAACTCTGGCCGACACTATGTGAGATTATTGACTGGCACGTAAACGGAACTCGGTATAACATCCGCGTCGATCCTGACGACGGTTTAGTGTACGCGGGGGAAAGCGGCGTGCAACTGACTTGGATGGATGCGAAAATCGGCGATTGGGTGGTGACTCCTCGGATCGGTAAGCCGATCGAACTCAGCGCGCTGTGGTACAATGCCGTGCAAGCAATGGTAAGTTTTGCTCGAAGATTGGGCAAGTCTCATCATGAATATCAGCAGTTGGGCGATCGTACCGCCAGCGGATTCACCCGATTCTGGAACGACTCAACCAGTTACTGCTACGACGTTCTCGACGGCCCCGAAGGCAACGACAGCTCGCTGCGGCCAAACCAAATATTCACCGTTTCCCTGCCCCTAGACTCGATTCCTCCTCGCTCGGTCAGCTCCTTGGCCGGGGGGACGCGGGGCAAGGAAACCCCCCGCTATACACCGTTACTGACGCCACTCCAGCGCCGTGCCGTCGTGGATGCCTGCGCTCAAGGGCTTGTGACTTCCCACGGCCTCCGCAGCCTTTCGCCACAGCACCCGCAGTACCGCGGCACCTATGAAGGCGACCAATTGCAGCGCGATAGCGCCTATCACCAAGGTACAGTTTGGGGTTGGCCGATCGGCGCCTTCGTCTTGGCGCACTTGCACGTATACAAGAACCCAGCACAAGCTCGCGAATTCCTGGCACCGATGGCACATCATATAAAAGCCGGCGGAGTTGGGAGTCTCGGCGAAATTTTTGAGGGCGACGCCCCGCACTCGCCCCGGGGCTGCACGGCTCAAGCTTGGACTGTGGCTGAGGTGCTGCGGGCTTGGTTGGCAGTTGGCAGTTGACAGTTGACAGTTGACAGTTGACAGTTAAATAGTAGCCAAATCAAACCGTTTCTCGATCGCGGGGTCAGGGATCTATAGTTGTTAATAGTGATAAGTAGGTTGGGTAGAACTGAGATGTTGCACCATTCTCAACAAGCCTTTTGTGAACAGGCTTTTCGGTCTGTTCCACAAGAAAATTTATCTTTTGTGGAACAGGCCGAAAAGCCTGTTGCTGAAATGAAGCAAGATGTGAGGTACAACGAAGTGAACCCTACGCTTCGCTGGATTCAACCTGAAAATTATTGGTTTAACAGTGGACAATACTGTCAACTGTCAACTGTCAACTGTTTTATCGGAGGTTTATGGCATTATTATTAGCGGGCGATATTGGCGGAACTAAGACAATTTTGCGCTTGGTAGAAAGGACTGCTGATGGTGCAATGAATGCTCTTTACGAGTTTCGCTATCCGAGCGGGGAGTTTCCCGATTTAGTGCCGATAGTTCAACAGTTTTTGAGGGAAGCTGCTGCTCAACTGGATTTAGCACCGCAGCCTGAAAAAGCTTGTTTTGCGATCGCCGGGCCGGTAGTCAACAACCGCGCCAAACTGACTAATTTGCCTTGGTTGCTGGAAGCGAAACGTCTGGAACAAGAATTAGGAATATCCCGCGTCAGTTTAATTAATGATTTTGTAGCGGTTGGCTATGGCGTGTGGGGTTTGGAGGCCAATGATTTGCACACTTTGCAAGTCGGAAAACCAAACCAGCACGATCCAATTGCTGTGATTGGTGCGGGGACTGGTTTGGGACATTGTTTTGCAATTCCAGAAGCAAATGGGATCAGGGTTTTTTCTTCGGAAGGGGGACACGGTGACTTTGCTCCTCGCTCGGAGTTGGAGTTTGATTTGCTAAAATATTTGTTAGCAAAACATGACATTCAAAGAATATCGATCGAGCGTGTAGTTTCGGGACAAGGGATTGTCTCAATTTACCAGTTTTTGCGCGATCGCAAGTTTGCTCCTGAATCAGCCGAGGTGGGGGAAGCGATCGCTCAATGGGAGTCGGAAATCGGTAAAAGCGAGAAGACAGTCGATCCGGGGGCGATAATTGCAGCGGCTGCACTCCAAAAGCGCGATCGGCTTTCGGAACAAACAATGCAAATGTTTGTAGAAGCTTACGGCGCTGTAGCCGGAAATATGGCTGTCTCACTTCTACCTTACGGCGGTTTCTACATAGCCGGCGGCATCGCTGCAAAGATTTTGCCACTGATTCTAGAAGGAGGTTTTATGCGATCTTTTACTCACAAAGGCAGGATGGATTCGCTGTTAGAAATGATGCCAGTTCAGTTGGTTTTGAATGACAATGTTGGGTTAATTGGAGCAGCAGTTTGTGCGGCAGGCCTTTAGGGTATTGAAGCTGAGAAAATTGCCAAGATTAAGTGCAAGCTAGCAGCATCGCCCCACAAAAATGTTTTTGGCACAGGCCAGAAAGCCTGTGAAAAATATTAGCCGATGACTAGCAGCCCACCCACAAAAATGTTTGTGGCACAGGCTTTCTGGCCTGTGCCCGATCGAAGGATTCAACAGACACTAACCTTAAGATATTTGACATAAAAAAGGATATTCCTCTGGAGTCAAACAAAGACCAGCTTTCACAGGATTTTGCCTGATATATTCCAATACGCTTGGCTTAAGGTTTATTTGTCATTGCGAGGAACGCTATACATGAACGCGATCTCTTATAAAAGCAAACTGTGTCTGTTTGTCACATCTTTTTTCCCTGTGTACTGTCTTAAGCCAAGCGTATTGTGATATATTCCCAAAAACCATCAAATTATCCTTCATCTCTGACTATTCGATCGTGCCGCTCATCTGATCAGAGAGTACCGATATGCTTCATCACCTTCGGAATTTGTTGATAACTGTAGCTTTTCATACTGTGCATAATACTGCTAAGCGACCAAAACTTATCCTTCGACTTTGGCAAAGGCTCAATTAACATATGCACATAATTTGGCATGACAACCAAGCAAAATACCTCATCTTTCTGAGAACCGCTATATACCAATACGGTTTACTTAAGAGATGACAACAGGGAAAACTCATGAAAAATATATACTCTTGTTTGCTTTCATAATAGATCGCGAAACAAGAGCGTTCCTCTCTTGGGACTATCTTAAGCCCGTATTGTGCTATATACCAATTTAATGGGTCGTTGCACATAAGTTGCAGACATTTAACCTGAAATATGAATACTCCTAAACCTTTATTAACTAAAACCGAATTAAGACGATCGCTCCTGAACACCCGCAAATCCCTACCAGCCCAAGAATGGACACAAAAGAGCGAGATCCTTTGCAACCACCTGCAAAACTCGCCCCTATTTACCGAAGCAAAAACAATCCTCGCGTACTTGAGCTTTCGCCAAGAACCAGATTTAAGTCCCCTATTTGAAACTCCCTGCACGTGGGGATTTCCCCGCTGTGTCGGCAAACAGTTGTCCTGGCACGTCTGGCAGCCCGGAGATGCTTTACATACGGGAGCTTATGGCATCCTAGAACCGCTGCCAGATGCTCCGAAAATCGATTCTTCAGAAGTAGATTTAATCCTCGTACCCGCCGTAGGTTGCGATGTTCGCGGCTATCGCTTGGGCTACGGCGGCGGCTATTACGATCGAATGCTCAGTTTAGCTGAGTGGGAATCAAAAATTGCGATCGCCACAATCTTTGAATTTGCCTTGCTAGCCCAGCTACCAGCCGACTCCTGGGACAAACCGCTGCACGGAATTTGCACGGAAAGCGGGTTAAAAATGATACATCAAAAATCCCGAAGGTCGATCGAGCAGTAAATTTTCAGTAATTATATGATTTGGACTCAAACCATCGCAGTGAAATTGGTTCGTAGTGAGGACTTCAGTCCAATGGCACTGAAAAAGTGAGCAAAAAAAAATCTGTAAGGCAATATCTACA
>NZ_JAUBOJ010000277.1:0-10303 GCF_036700185.1 Microcoleus sp. BM001215392
AGATAAACGCAGATAATTTTAGGGTGTTTTCCGATTTTTGCAATTCAAGTCTATTAGATAGTCATGGACGTACAAATCTGGTTTTTCACTCATAATATTGAGTTTAGCAGCGAAGAATACACTCAGAAACCGAATTTTTAGTTTTCTGAGATTCGTAGAATATTAGGAGTTGAACATTAAAATTTCAGGCGTGGCGAGCTACCTGCGAAGCTAGTTCTGCTGTTAAACCAGCTTCGTTGTCGCTGCTGAATAATTATATTACTTTCTGTATTTATGCTCGAAAAATTACAGAATATTCTCCCAAGTATCCGGCTGTGACACAGAGTTTATGCTGGTTGCGCGAGACAAAAAACTCCATACAATCAATCTATAAATAGACGAGCATAAGTTAATGCTGCTGGTGTTTTTTGTTAAGATTGAGGCCAGCTCGCAAGCAGCAATATTTAATAAGAGCCGCCTACGTGTTGCGAGTGAATTCTTTTGGCGAGCAACTGTTCTTCTAGGGCAGCAATTCGATTGTAAGCTGCTGTTAGCTGAGCTGTAAGGCGCTGGATTTGAATCTCGGCGCTCAGTTCTTTTTCCTGGCTTTGGGAATTGTTGTCGAAGTAACTGTCATCTAACAATATGTCTTTGTGTTCTAGCAGTCCGTCGAGACTGCTGTAGCTTTGATAGGGCGAGGTTTTGTGATTTCTTACTTTAAGGGAGCGATCGTCAATTTCCTGTTGGGCCAGCTTAGTATCCTTGGCTGACTCCAATAACTTTTCATTAAGATTTTCTATGAGTTTGTAGAGGGCATCGACTTGTTGAGTCAATACTGTAACTTGCTGGCGTAAAGCTTCCATACAGTTATCCTGAAAATTGTAACTTATATCTTTACATATAAGGGAAATCTTTACATAAGTGGGATTTATCACTAAATTATTTAATTTTTGACATAATTGTTGTGTTCTCAATGCTGGCGGTAGATTTAGCGGCTCAGCTTGAGGATTTAAGATTTTATATTTTGGGATTTTAGATTGTCTTGGATGCTGAAACGAGATTTTTTTAGTTTTATGGTTGGTTCCAACCTTTAATCAGAGTTAAAAAAACTCGGTTGGTGAGAGTTACAGCGCCTAGCCTGCTGTTAAATTAACTTCGCGCCGACAGCGGTTTGAGCCAAACAGAGTCAGATCGCAGCATTCGCGAGTACAATGGCTTTGTGTTTGAGGAAGAAATAAGACAAATCGTGCCAAATACCGGACTCGACAAACAATTATTTCCCGCGCCGTAGAACACAAAACATCGGTCACTATTTAGAAAAGCGGGTTCACAGGTGAAACGAAGGTCTTTGCTATTGGGTGCCACCACCCTAACTTTAAGTCAATTGGCGGCAGGTTGCGACTCGAAACCAACTCTCAAAATTCGATCGCTCAAAAACGGTATTCCAGCCCAACTGGTAAGCAAATTTAGTCGCGATTTACAACCGTCTCCGCTGTTACAGGTAACGCAAGAAGTACAATTAAAAGAATTATTTGCCCTTTTGCAGCAGTGGAAGCGGACACCCTTCGCCAAAAATCAAGCTGATTTGGTGATGTTGGGTGATTATTGGCTGACTTTGGCAATTCGGCAAAAGTTGATTCAGCCGATCGATCCTGCTAAATTTAGTAATTGGTCGCAATTACCCGAAAGATGGCAAAAACTCGTCAGACGCAACGATGAGGGTCAATTAGACGCTAAAGGTCAAGTTTGGGCTGCACCTTACCGCTGGGGAAGTACGGTAATTGCCTATCGAACCGATAAATTTAAGGATTTGGGGTGGACTCCGAAAGATTGGAGTGACTTGTGGCGAGTGGAATTGCGCGATCGAATTTCGCTACCGGATAGCGCCAGAGAAGTGATCGGTTTAACATTAAAAAAACTCGGAAAATCTTACAACACGCAGCAATTAGATAAAGTTCCCAACCTCAAAAAAGAACTCGCCAACCTGCACGCCCAAGCTAAGCTTTACAGTTCCGATTCTTACTTGCAACCGTTAATTTTAGGTGATACTTGGTTGGCCGTAGGTTCCTCTGGCGACGTACTGCCGCTGTTGCAAACTCAAAGCGATATTGCTGTAGTAATTCCTGCTTCTGGAACTGCACTTTGGACGGATTTGTGGGTACAACCCGCATCAAAAAAGCCAGTTTCGTTAGGGGAAAAATGGATTGATTTTTGCTTGCAGCCTCAGATTGCGCCTCAATTATCTTTGCTCGCTAAGGCTAGTTCGCCGATAATTGTCGGCATGAAACCCGAGGCTTTGCCGGCCGATGTGCGCAGCAATCCCGTGTTGTTACCGGAGGCTAAGATTCTTGCTGCTAGCGACTTTATCCTGCCTTTCTCTGATGCGGGGATTGCGCAATATCGATCAATCTGGCAAGAAATTCGGCAAGTAGTGAAAGGCTAAATTAAAATTCAGTATATACGGGTAAGGTGCGCATTGCGCACCTTACTAAAAACCTTTGATTTTGCCTCGAAGACCTGGATTTGAAAGAGATTCTAAGTCGATTTTACAGCTCGATCGATCGCCCTTGCACGCATAAACCGCCAAAGCAGTCCCCTGACGGTTGCAAACTCGCAGGTTGTAACCGTACTCGCTGGAAGCTGCGCCGAAGCGATTGACAAACTGATAGCGCTCCATATAATCCAGCAAACTCCACAGTTGGCGGTTGACGATGACGATCACCCATGTGTTGCTGCGATCGACAAACCAGCGATCGAGCAATTTGCCGCCAAACTGTTTTTGAGCCAACCACAGACTCGGCGTGCTCTTTTGCGTTTGCGAAAGCGGCGGCGACGGGAAATTGGCAGCGTCTCCACTCGGGCAGACTGGTTGCTGGGAAAACGCCGCCGATTGTCCCCACAGCAAGGCTGTGATGCACGTAGAACTGGCAATTAGGAACAAAAATAAACTTTTTGTCACAATGCTAGGTCTGTGCCGGAAAACTTGATTTTTGTGGCATAATTTGTGGTGATTCATCATAATTTATTGCGACAAAATTATTAAAATTCCGATCGCCTAAACAACGAAGCAGGCAGACAAGCCGTAAAAGTAGAACCGCAATCTAACTCGCTGGTAACTTCAATATCGCCGCCCATCATCTGACAAAAACGCTGGCTGATAGTCAGTCCCAAACCAGTACCGCCGTACTTGCGAGTAGTTGAATTGTCCGCTTGAGTGAAAGGTTGAAATAGTCTCTCTTGCTGTTCTTGTGTCATGCCGATCCCCGTGTCCTTGACTCGAAAAATTAAAAATTCTGCATCCAAAATTAACATTTGAGCAACTCGCGGTTGATACTTATTTTTTAACTCTTCGCTGGTAATTCTTTCGACAGTAAGTACGATCGCCCCATTAGCAGAAAACTTAGCAGCGTTGCTGAGCAAATTCAGCATTACCTGTCGCACCTTCATCAAATCGCCGTGCATGGCGCCAATATTCTCGGCACTCAATACTTGCAAAATATTGCCATTTTTCTCAATTAACGGTTTGACAGTTGTCGCCACCTCATCGATCAAGCCGCCGACATCGAAGCTTTCGAGATAAATCTCCATCTTGTCAGCTTCTATTTTAGAAATGTCGAGAATGTCGTCAATCAGTCGCAGCAAGTGTTTCCCAGCAGTCCGAATTTTATCTAAATCCGAAACTACTTCTAAATTGCCCAACTCCTCGGCATCTTCCACCAGCATATCGCTGTAGCCGATAATCGCGTTCAGGGGAGTCCGCAACTCGTGACTCATGTTTGCCAAAAAAGCACTCTTGGCGCGATTGGCGAGTTCTGCCGCTTCTTTTGCCAATTGCCATGCTTCCTCCGCGTTTTTCCGTTCCGTAATGTCCCGCAGCGTCGCCACCACCGCTTCCACAGTGCCTTCTGTGGCACAAACCGGGCTGAGAATGTACTCGTAGTCGCGGGTACCCCAGGCTGCGGTGGGGACGATTACTTCGCCTTTGGCGGGTTCGGCTGTGACAAATAGGCGATCGCACTCTTGATGAACCCGCTGCATAATTTTTGGGGGCCAGCCTAATTCCTGCCAGGTTTTGCCAATCATTTCTCTGGGGTTCATACCGGCAGCTTGGGCGGCGGTACGGCTGACATAAGTGTACTTTCCCGATCGATCGACTAGAAAGATCAAATCGAGGGAAGCGCCGAGAATCCCGTCTACTGTTCTGGCGTGTCGGGCTACTTGAGCCGTCATTTGTCTGACGGTGATGGCGCCGCGGACTTTTGCAGCGAGTTCAAACTGCAAAAGTTGGTTGGCTTGTTTGAGAAATAAGGTGCGCTGTTCGACTTCTTTTTCTAATTCTGCTTTAGCTTTTTTTAGGGTTAGTTCAGCCTGTTTGCGATCGCTCACATCTGTAGAAATTGTACCGACTGCATAAGCTGTGCCTGTGGAGTTGCACAGGGGAAATTTGAGAGAAATATAAGTGTGCGGCCCGTCGTCTTGAGGGATGACTTCTTCGATGCTTAGGGGCGAGCAGGTTGCAATCACTTTCAGGTCGTTTTCTCCCCGGGCTGTCCAAGAGTCTTCCGGAAAAATATCGCTGTCACTTTTGCCGATGATTTGCTCTTTTTCCAGGTGCAACAAATTGTCAAAATGGCGGTTTGCGAGCAGGTATTTTCCCTCAACATCTTTGATATAAATAATAGCTGTTGAGTTGTCTAAAATCGCTTGCAGCAGTGCTTCGCTCTTGCGCAGGGCTTTTTGAGCCTTTTGGCGTTCCACTATTTCTCGCTGCAATTCCAAGTTGACGTGATTTAAGTCTTGCCAAGCTTCCTGGACTTGATTTAAGGCGAGGGCGCTTTTGTCTGATTCTGTATTAGGCGGCCGCCGCTGATTTGACAGGTTGTTTGCGGGCAATTGTAGGGGTTCGACAGTTAGCGGGATTGGGAAATTTGGTATCAGGCGATCGCCCGCAAATATTTGATCTTTAAAATCTAGCGGTAATCCATTGTCTAAAATTGGTTTTTTGGGGAACAACCCGGGGACTTCCCCCACATTGAAATTGTCAGATAAATTTTCAGCAATGCGATCGAGCTTCTCGGATGGCGGCGGTTCGGCGGTAGAGTTAGACGGTGCATTCGCGTCTGCTGTCGGTAAATCAGAGTTAGCGGTTTTGCCGTTCCGGCGGGCGACTGAAACTGCCAAAGCGAGGGGAAATACTGCTGAAGATAGTCCCACCAGCAGCCAACGGTCGATCGACCAGGTTTCGAGATCGGCAGTTTTGGGGATGGCGCGCACTAAAATTGCTGCGGGCTTTCCGGCTAAATTTTCCAGCGATTTAGCAGCTACCGCGTGAGTTTGACCGCTGGTTGGCAGGTATCCCAGCACCGGCTTGCCGGCCCCGGCTAGTGCAGATTGTAGCAGCGATGTCTCCGAGTTCAGCACACCGGGTAATCGTGCGTTTGTGGTTTCTGTTTCCTCACGGGCGATCGCAAATTTGCCGTCGGCTAGCGGTGTGTAGATAGCCCCGTACCCGCCTTGTAATTTGACTGTTTCGCCGCTAGTAACTCCCGGCGTTTGGCTAATAATTTTTCCTAATACTAAGACACCAATCACTGTCTGATTTTTGGGATCTTTTACCGGACTTGCTGCGTAGCGGACGATAACAGGACGGTCGCCAATTCCCGACGGCACAGATAGGAATTGTTTGTCAAATTCAGATTTAGGAATAATTTCGCTGGCAGTTATTTGCTTTTTTCCGACGAATACTCGCTCGACTATTGTTTGCAAATCGAGAATTCTTTTCTGATATTTGGAATTGACATTTACCACGACTTGCCTGTTTTTTTCAACTAACGCAGCGCTGTCTATTTCCCCTGTTTTTACTCGATTTTCTAGTATTTCCTTAACAGAATTTCGCAATTTTAATATATTTTTTCCGCTGTTTGAATTTAACACTATTTCGACGATCTTTTTGCTGTCCGAAGAGTTCTGCAAACGGTCAAAGGCGCGAGCTAGCGGGACATTGTAGTTAGTTTCACTTTGGCTGAGTTCTGATTTAGCTTGATTTTGCAGTTCGCTCCTTGCAACAGTTGATGTTAGCCAAAGTGCTGCTCCTGTTAATCCGACTGGCAAGATTGTTTGTAAAGCCAGCAGTCCAATGAGCTGGTTTTTGGTGACAGACAAGTTGTAGGTGCAAGGGCCGAAACCTGATTTAAATATTGGGGAAGTTCCAACTAAATTTGGCTGCGGACAATTTGGCTGGCTATTTTTTAACTGAGTTTGAGCCATGGTAGTAGATGCTGAATCGGTTGTAAATGACAGGCGACCCATCAGTCGATTTTCGATTTTATATTTGAGCTAAATTATACCGCATTCCGAGCGTTGCGCTGTCTGTGAACCCGAACCTTGGGGTTATAAGAATATGATTCGGATGCTGGCACAAACAAGATTTAATCGAGTCTAGAGCTGAGATTTTTTGAGCCAATCTCAAATCTATTGTTTCCTTGAGAAAAACCAAACACATCAATAAAATGACAGGTATTTTTGGTAACTTTTGCCTATTTGGCTCAGGGCAGGACTTACAATGATCGGTATTTTTGGTAACTTTTGCCTATTTGGCTCAGGGCAGGACTTACATAGAACCTAATTATGCAAGGTGTTTTTCTGCCGCCTATCTTACCCCTATAATTCGCCAGTAAAACTACTTGTTGCGTTTGTTGTGAGAATGTTGTGTTGGCAGATCGTGCTGGTGCTTATTTAAAGTTTGTTAGGAGCACCGACATCTGGCTTTGCAGACAAATGCCAGGATCTGGCTCGCAACGAGACACACCGACAAGCGGGTACCTTGCTCGCACTTCAATAAAAACGCTGCGCGCATCGATCGGGATGCCGAAAGCAGGCAAGCTAGGTAGTTTGGCGATCGACTAAACCGTAAATCCACTTAGAATAAAGTCTAACTTAACCAATGAGGGGTTGGGGGAGGTATAAGTCCCGCGCTCTCCACGGTACTCCGTTCAGCGTCGGGATACATGGACTCAGAGCGCTGATTGAGGGGTTCAATACTGGCAAAGCATTGTTTGGATGCCGCCTGGGGTAGTTTTCTGGATATCCTCAAGTGGGTTGCCTGGAAGCGTGGGGTTTTCTTTGCCAAGGTCGATCCCAACGGCACAAGCCAAACCTGCCCCAACTGTGGAGCGCATACCGGGAAAAAGGAACTGAGTGAGCGAGTGCATCATTGCGGTGAGTGTGGATATGTGACCGATAGAGACGTAGCTGCTGCCCAAGTGGTAATGCAGCGAGGTCTTACAGCCGTTGGACAGACGGCGTTGCTGCCTGTGGAGGAAGGTTGCTTGGGAACCCCGATGAAGCAGGAAACCCCAACCGCGAGGAAGGGAAGCCCACGCTATACCCATAAGGGTTAGCGTTGGGAGGATGTCACTTTATTGCAGCACTCTCGATCGCCTCGCTCTACCTTTTGGCTGCTTCGCATCAATCCCACAACCGCCGCCCTGGTTTGCCACCTAGTCGCTGGTGAGTATCTTTGAGCAGAGTGGGGATGTCTAACTCTTCGGGACACTTGGGCAAACATTCCCCGCAATCAGTGCAGCGGTTGCCTTTGCTACCGGGAAACCAATGTCCGGCATTTTCAAACATGGCGTAGCGGTATTTGCCAAACTCAGTCATGTCGCAGCCGACGGCGAGATTGCGCAGCCGCAATACTTCGGGAATGTTGATGTTTTCCGGGCAGGGCAAACAAGCATGGCACTGACTGCATTTGTCGGTTGCCAAACGCTCTGCCATGAATGATTCTAGCTTCGCGAAGGCAGCGATTTCGGCGTTGGTGAGCCCAAAGTCGCGATCGGCATATTCCAGAGGTTGCTGTAATTCTGTCGGGTTTGCAGGCCCCACACTGAGAGTCCCAATCCTAGTATCGCTAAGTAAAAACCGATAGTTAAGTTCTAAAGGCGAGAAAGGCGAGCACAATTGTGCGAGGGTTTCCGGGGGCTTGTAGAGTTGCCCTCCTTTGTCTGCCGGGGAAATAATGAAAACGCCCATATCTTTGTCTTTGGCGAGTTGAATTGCCGGGGCGTTGCGCTGAAAAAAATAGTAATAATGGAGGTTGACAAATTCAAATAAATCTGTCTCGATCGCAGCCAAAATTAGATCCAGAGACCCGTGAGTGGAAAAGCCGACGTGACGAATGCGACCGTCAGCCAAAGCTTTAGCTAGAGCTGACATACAGCCTGCGGGCGATCGCACCCTTGCTAAATGTTCCCAAGTATTCAAACCGTGAATTGCCACACAGTCGATATAATCTAAATTCAGGCGTTTGAGAGATGAATCGATGCAGCGTTCCGTGGCTGCTGCATCATCCGTTGGGGGTATTTTCGTAGTAACGTGGAGGCGCGATCGATCGACAGACAAACCAGATTTTAGCGCCGCACCGAGATATTCCTCGCTGCAACCGTAACCCGCAGCAGTTTCCAAGTGATTGATACCCAGAGACACCGCCTGCTGCACAGTCTGACAGGCAATTTCCTCAGAAGCCAAATAACGCATGGTTCCTAAAGAAAATACAGACAAGTGCAACTTTGTTTTGCCAAACCGTCGATAGCGCATAAATGTTACGACGAAGTTTCGCCCTGACCCAAGCCGCTTCTCTTGATCAAATCCTCCGGGCGCAGGTTTGAGATAAATTCCCGGAAAGCTCGGCGTTCTGCCTCATCAGCATCTCGATCCACCGGTATCGAAGCATCGGCGACGACTTCTTCCATCACCCAGATGGGGCTGTTCGTGCGCAGGGCCAGAGCGATGGCGTCGCTGGGGCGGGCATCGATCTCTTTTTTAACTTCACCCTGACGGACGATCAGCACGGCATAGAACGTGTTATCTTGCAGCGAGTGAATAACTATGCGCTCCAAGGTAAGATTCCAGGCCTCTAAGAAATTGACCATCAAATCGTGAGTTAAAGGTCGAGGAGGCTTGTGGCCTTCTAGGGCGCTAATTATAGCCTTTGCCTGCTCCTGACCAATATAAATAGGCAAAGCGCGTCGCTCAGTAGCGTCTCTCAATAAGACAATAGGGCTGCGCGTGGCTGCATCTAAGGCAATTCCAGCGACTTTCATTTCAATCATTCGATCGGCCTCATAGAATTAAGAAACCGTAAGGCGGTGGAGAACTTGGGCATAGAGATGACCTGAATCCAGTATTACAAAAATTGTCTAGGTTTTTGGGAATTGTGCCTCGATCGATTTTCGCATTTAAGCATTCGAGATCGGCGATCGAGCCGGCACCAGTTTGCAGGAAAGCTGGCGTGTAAGTCGATTGGCGATTTGAGATCAGCGATATTTCGCATGGGGGGGAAGCTGGCGTGTCAGTTTTTTTCGATCTCAAATTTCAAATCGCCAAATCGAAAATCTTGAATGCTAGGAGGAGATGGCGATCGCCAAATCTCCTGAGCCTGCTTTCGGTCGGTTGGATGTAAATAATCTCTCAAATAAAGGAAAATACTTATGTTTACAGGACTAATTCAATCTCTAGGAAAACTCAAGTCGCTAGGCAACGATTACTTCCAAATTTCCTGCACATCAAGCAACTCCTACCAAATTTTACAAGATTTAGCCGTAGGGGACAGCGTAGCAGTAGATGGAGTGTGTTTGACGGTAGTAGAAGTTCTGCCCCAAGGTTTTGTCGCAGTCGCTTCGCCAGAAACCTTGCGCCGCACTACTTTGGGAGCAGTCCCCGATGCGTGGGTGAATTTAGAAACCTCGCTGCGGGCCGGTAGCAAATTGGGCGGACATTTTGTGACGGGACACGTAGATGCGATCGGCGCTTTAGCAACATCCACACAAACCGCCAACGCTTGGGAAATCAAGTTTGCTGCTCCACCATCAGCCCATTCGGGATGGCAGCGTCAAATCGCGCCATATATCGTTTCCAAAGGCAGCATCGCCGTCAACGGCATCAGCCTCACAGTAGCAGATTGCGATGCAGACGGAAATTGGTTTGAAGTTGCCGTAATTCCGCACAGTTTTTCTGAGACAAACCTCAGCTATTTACAGCCAGGAAGTTTAGTTAATTTAGAAGCAGACATCCTCGGCAAATACGTAGCAAAATTTCTGCGCAGCGGCGCGATAGCCCATCCCGAACCCTGGGAAGAAACCCCCGCCATCAACAGTTTGGGAACAATTACACCAGAATTCTTAGCCGAGCACGGATTTATGTAATCTTCTGCTGTAAATCGTGCAGCGGGTGCATCTCATTTTGGCAAATATATTCGTAGGGGCTATAGCATTTCGGCATTAAATCTCTGGTTCTCACTAATAAATTGTCTGCCGAAATGCTT
>NZ_JAUBOJ010000278.1:0-10271 GCF_036700185.1 Microcoleus sp. BM001215392
ACCAACCCCACGAAAACTTCATCTTCCCAGAAGAAGTTCTGCCTCGCGGTAACGCTCTCTAATCAGCGATAGTTATCAAAAAATAAAACATTTTCAAAGGGTAAGATAAAGCAATTTAGGCTTTACCCTTAATGTTTAAAAAGCTCCTGCCGCTAGGTGGGAGCTTTTTGTTGGATTAAAAGTCTTGTTACGCCATGCTATAAAAAATAAAAGCGACATAGAGGTAAAAACAATGGGAAAACCAAGAACCGCAGCAGCATTAAAAATTGCGGTGGAAATTCCCGAAAAGCGTGAGGCTGCTCAAATGGCGCAAAAACTCGTTACTGCTAAGTAACGGATCTTAACAGACAAACCAGTAAAATCCTCTGAAAATTGCTTTAATTCCCATAACCGTTGAGATTTTAAGGGGTATAAGGATGCTGCCAGATGCCTAACTCAAGATTCAAATTCTGGCTTTGATGAATCTGGCGGACTTTCGCCTTATTCTAGGAACTCGCCGCCAAAGTGGCAAATTCCTATCTAAGAAATTGAGCAGCAGGGCACATTTGCGGCTTTACACCTGCCCGAGAGAAAAAGCAATTGGTTCAAAAGCTCGTAAGCGTTGCCCTCGAAGAGGATCGGTCTGGATGAGTGCGCCATCTAAAACCTTGCTGCTGTAGTAATTTGCCCCGATCTTGCAAAAATGTCAATTTGTATCTCCCCACTTCCAATTCCTTGTGTTATTCTAATAATTGTGATTGCTGAAACGAGACTCAGAACGCAGGTTCTTTCAGTTACGCTGGCAAGGGCTAGCGCACAAATCCTCACACCAAATCTTGTGTTTGGGTGAGGTGCGTTCAAATATAAAGCCATTTAGCTAATCCTGGAGGTGATGCCCATGATAGACAGTAGTAAATGCATGGGTCATCAGATTGGAAACTACCGGCTGTGCGCCGGGGCCGCTCACTAGCAGTCAGCCGTTGTTTCAAACTAGAAACAACTTCCACGGGGAACCAGGCTGAGCTAGGGATTCTCCCGGCAGTCAGGTTCTAATCTGAAGACCCGCTAGACCGCTCTCACCTCGAATAGTGTTAAATCTTGAGTGTTAAAACTTGAGCCTCAACACTATTGGTGAGAGCGGATAGTTTTTGGTAGGATTTTTAGCTGCTGTGCTGTGGCTCTGCCAAAGATACGATCAAAAAAAATTATGGCTGACGTACTTAACAATACAGAAATTAAAAGCGCGCCCGTAAATTGTCCGACCCGATGGTGGAAATTCAGCAACTGCGGTGCAGGCTCAAATCTAAATATTTTATCGAAGCCCTCGCTCGCTTGCGAACAACTTGGTCGAAGGCTCAGAAGCCACCAGACATCACCCAGACAGAGAAATTTTCTATAACAAATTTAAAGTTAACTTGACCGAAAGCGACGCTGGAGGCTTAACTGAGAAAGACTTGGCGCTCGCCCAAGAGATTTCTGCGCTAGATTAAAAGAGTTCTCGTTTGCCCAACAGGAGCCGCTGCATCTAGCGACAGTCCCCGATCGCGGAAAGCTCGCAAATAAAAAATCGACTCTGGGTTAGAATCGGGTGTGAAAAAGTCGAGATGCAAAAAGTCCAATGTATAAAAGGCTATTCGCCATCCTCCGACCATGATCGTATTTGAAAAGCCAGAGTTCAAGAACGAGTCTGCTGAAAGAACGGATTTGATAGAAAAGCTTTTGGATATTGGCGCGGCTCTGTCAAGCGCCCCAGATTTGGGCGGGTTGTTAAACTTAATTTTATCCAAAAGCAGGGAAATTACTTACAGCGATGCGGGCAGCGTTTACTTAGTAGATCACAGCGACGAGAAATCTAAATTGCTGTTCAAGGTAGCCCAAAATGCTTCTAAACCGAGATTGTCGTTTAAGGAGTTTGCGCTGCCGCTGACAGACAAAAGTTTGGCGGGATACGTGGCAATTACAGGTCAAAGTTTGAACTTGTCTGATGCCTACGACTTGCCCGCCGACGTGCCCTACCAGCTAGATGCCAGTTTTGACAGGGATATTAATTACCGCACTTGCTCGGTAATGGTACTGCCAATGCAAAACCGACAGGGCGAGACAATCGGCGTACTGCAACTGATCAACCGCAAAACAAAGGCAGATGCGGTGCTGACTGCTGAGAATGCCTGGGAATCGACCCAGGAATATTCTTCTTGGGAAGAGAGAATAGTGCGATCGCTGGCTTCTCAAGCAGCAATCTCGATCGAACGCAATCAACTTCAAGAAAGCATAGAACATTTGTTCGAGGGCTTCGTCAAAGCCTCAGTCCAAGTGATAGAAGCCAGAGACCCCTGTACCTACGGCCATTCTGAACGCGTAGCAGCCCTGACAGTACGTTTGTCAGAAGAAGTAAACGCCGTCAGCAGCGGGTGGCTGCGCTCAGTTTACTTTAACAACCGCCAAATTCAAGAAATTCGCTACGCGGCGCTGTTGCACGATTTTGGGAAAATCGGAGTGCCAGAAGCAGTTTTGACCAAGCAGAAAAAGCTCTACCCCGCACAGCTAGAAATCATCCGCCACCGCTTCGGGTTGGCTCAGCGGACGATGGAAATGGAATGCGTCCAAGCTAAATATAAATACTTGCTAGAGCATTCAGCCTACCGAAAACACCCGGAGGAAGGCGCTGAGTGCGCTCAATGCCAAGAAATCGAACAGCTAGACACTAAGCTAGCAGATACCAAAACCAGATTGGCAGAATACTGGGAAGTGCTGCTAGAAGCAAACGAACCTCATATCTTGGCAGAAGAACCCCTAGCTCAACTGCGAGAACTTTCTCGGCAAACTTACAGAGACATAGACGGGGCAATTAAACCGCTGCTGAACCCAGAAGAGATCGTGCAATTGATGGTGTCTAGGGGCAACCTGACCCCGGAAGAACGATCGGCAATCGAATCCCACGTAACTCACACTTACGAATTTCTCAGCCAAATTCCGTGGACAAAGGATCTAAAAAATGTTCCCCAAATAGCCTACGGACACCATGAAAAACTCGACGGCAGCGGCTATCCGCGAGGTCTGAAACACTCAGAAATCCCCATTCAAGCGCAATTGATGACGATCGCCGATATTTACGACGCTCTGACAGCAGGCGATCGCCCCTACAAGCGAGCTCTACGCACAGAGGCAGCGATGAAAATTCTCCGGCAAGAAGCAGCTCACCACAAAATCAACGCCGATTTATTAGAACTGTTCGATCACCGCCGAGTCTTTAGCGTCCTCGGACACGGTTTGGATGTCAAAGTCGAATCAGCCTAGACGACTCGAAGCTGCTGTGCTAGAACGTAAATAGTCGATCGGGCGCGATCTGAAGTGTCTGAGGTAAAATCAACAGTCTCATCAACCTGCACTCTGAGTATTGAAAGGTGCTGAGGCGGCCGATAGCCTGGTAAAAACAGCCTGTGTGGGGCAGCAAATTACATCCATACACTCAGTCAGCCCGAAAGAATCAAAAGAAAAAGCAAATTTTAGGTCTTTTTTTACAGTATGCTGGTTTAGCAACTACTGACCACATAGAAGACTAGAAAAGTTTCTCTGTAATCGGTGTGAGGATGAGAGTGAATATGTCGAAATTTTTGTGGAGTTACCTACTAATCAGCCCAGCAGTCTTAGGAGCTACCCTAGTAGTTTCTTCGAGCGCGATGGCAGCAGACGCTCAGCAAGCCGCTGATGCGCTTAAGCCTCAAGCTGCCCAAGCTGAAACAGGTCAAACATCCGAAGCCAAAGTCAATGCTCTAGCTGCTGTGGACGAAACTACCACAGCATTCAAGCCAGTCGAAGAAATTTCCCAAGGAACAGGCAGCGAAACCAAGCCAGCGATTGCAGATTCCAGCAAGGCTGCAACGGGCAGCGCGATCGCCACAGCCAACACAGCCCCCGCAGCGACAAATCCCGAAGCTGCATCACAACCTGCAACTGAATCCTTAGCAGCAGTTGAGCAAACAGTCGCTCAACCACTAGAAAATTCAGCCGCAGCCAAACTAGAAAATCCAGCCCCGGCAGCTACGGCTGTCGAGGAGCAAATCAGTGCAGTTCAATTAGAAACAACTGCCCCGACAGCAGCAGAGCCGGCACAACAAAGTTTGCCCAAACAGGCTGAATCTTTAGCCCAAACTGCCGCGCCAGCAGCTCAAACAAACCCAGCCGCTACATTAGAACAGCTCAACCAGTACAGCAGCGAAGGTACTGCCGGCGGCGAAGCTCAAGGTCAAGTTACCTCAGTATCTCAACTTTCCGACGTGCGGCCCACAGACTGGGCATTCCAAGCACTGCAATCCCTAGTCGAGCGCTACGGCTGTATTGCCGGATATCCTGACGGCACCTTCCGCGGCAACCGGGCAATGACCCGCTACGAATTTGCTGCCGGTTTAAACGCTTGCTTAGACAAAGTTAATGAGCTAATTAAAGCAGGTACGACCAACTTAGCGACCAAAGATGACTTGGCAGCCCTCCAACGGCTCCAAGAAGAATTTGCAGCGGAACTGGCAACCCTGCGCGGTCGTGTAGATGCTCTAGAAGCTCGCACATCCGAACTTGAAGCCAACCAATTCTCAACTACTACCAAGCTGACTGGAGAAGCAATTTTTGCCCTCAGCGACGACTTTGGTGGCAAGGATGGCTTGTTGGGGAGAGACAACTCCAGAATCGGCAGAGGTAACAATCAGACTGTATTCCAACAGCGGGTGCGTCTGAATTTAAATACGAGCTTCACCGGCAGAGACTTGTTGTTGACAAGGCTTCAAGTCGGCAACGGTCAAAAATTCAACCTTGGGGCTACCAGCGAAGGTACTCAAACTTGGAATGTAGTCGGCAGAACCGACAACGTTGTTGCTCTAGACACCTTGCTGTACAAGTTTCCCGTGAGTCGCAACCTGAACGTTACCCTGGCAGCTAACGCTGTCGTTTGGGACGACATTATTCCGACTGTCAACCCTTACTTTGAAGACTTTGACGGCGGTAACGGCTCTCTGAGTGCCTTCGGACAGCGCAACCCAGTTTATCGCTTGGGTGGCGGTGCGGGTATCGGTTTTGACTATGCCTTCGGCGGCAGGGGCTTGCTGGGCGGCGTCTTCGGCCCGACTTCTCTATCCTTCGGCTATTTGGCGTCAAATGCAGCCAGTCCCGCCAAGGGCGGAGGCTTGTTCAACGGCGACTACGCAGCGATGGGCCAGTTGACTTTTACCCCCGGACGCAACTTCCAATTTGCTGTCAACTACAACCACGGTTACTTTAACCGAGGTAACTTCGGGTTTGACAACGGTTTGGGTAACGGGGCTGGCAATCTAGGCGGTTTCACCGGTACGGGCGTGGCTAATTCGCTGAACGGCTTGAGCGAAGGCTTTGGCGGCGCCAACGGCTTCCGCGCTCGCAAAGTGGTCAGCAACTCCTACGGCGCTCAGGCTTCCTTGCGCCTGAGCTCGAGACTTATACTTGGCGGCTGGGCTGGTTTAACTAATGCTCGCATCCTCGGTATCGGCGATGCCAGAATTTGGAACTACGCTGCCACCTTGGCTTTACCCGATTTAGGCAAAGAAGGCAACTTGCTCGGCTTTGTTGTAGGTCGCGAGCCTTACTTGGATAAACTTGAGGCACCAGGCAATTTGCGGAACTTCAGAAATGACGAGTCGTGGCACGTTGAAGGCTTCTACAAGTACCAGCTCACGGATAACATTTCTCTGACTCCGGGCGTCATTTGGATTACTAACCCCAATCAAAACGATGGCAACGACGACATCATTATTGGTACTCTGAGAACAACTTTTACGTTCTAAGAGCTGGTTAGACCGGGCAGGGCGGGTGATACCCTCTCTGCTGTGCTGACTTACCGAATTTTAGCCCTGCCTCAGGTAGGGCTTTTTTGTGCGCGGTAGGAATTTAAAATTTCTGTATTTTGTGAAACTCGATTAAGTTCAGTGGAAAACCGGAGTATAATAAAAAGTTAGGAGTTATGATTGTTAACTCAACATGGAGGAGGATTTTTAATGCCTGACTTGGGAGCAATACTCGTTGGCTTCAATTACTTTCTTGAACTAATCTAAATCTATGGGCTGCCCAGTTGAGGCGGAAACTCTGACCCGGGCATTTGAATTAATTGGAGTATATCAGTATGTTTGCCCTCAAACGATCGCCCAAATGAAATCAAAGGGCAGAGACCTCGATCGCTAAACGCGCCGGATTTAAATTAGTTGTGTTGCAGGTGGGCATCGCCTTCGGAGCCAAAAGCGATCGAATCAAGAAAGTTTTGACCGATCGCGTCAAGAAACAACGCCGATTTGTCAGCATCAATGAATTGTCTCCCAGGGTATATCAAAACCCTGTAATTGATTTAAAAGATGCGTTATGCAGATATCGTTCGTTCTGGCAAATGTAGCCGTCAAAACGCAAATTTACACGCATATAAGTCACCTGCACCCAGGAAAATATTGTGTTTGTAAAGACTTTTTGAACAACCTAAAACCATCTAGCGAATAAATTCAAAATTGTTAACATTGAAGGCTCGAATGTGTTGGGATGACGATCGATAACTGTAAACTTTTGCCGTAAAATTGACAATTAGTAAATACAGTTGCATTCCCAGAGTTAGCAAGTCAAAATATTCTGAAAAAAAGATACGGGGATTGCTTCGTTCCGGCGCACGACTATCTCTAAAGGGAGCATATTCAAGTATAAGTGCAAAATCTATGAAAGATAAGAGTGCTAGTTAATCAATGGTTTGCCAGTCCTAAAACTTCTTGTAACTGCTGTCAAAAACAAGATATGCTACTTAATGTCAGAATTGGCGATCGCCCAGCAAGACAGCAAGTCGAGGCTCGGGGACTCCAGGCCAGTATTGCTATTTTCAACTGGGAAGCCCCGACAGCCAGAAGGATAGCCAATTGTTGGCGCAGCGCTGTGGGCGAACATCAATTAGCTCTCTTCCTTCCTTTGAATAACTTTTGCCAAGCAGTTGAGAATTAGGGTATCTGAAGCAAATATTATGGTAGAACTCTCCTGTAAAAGCGAATACGCAATCTTAGCTTTGCTGGAGCTTGCCGATGGCTACGACGAAGGCGAGCCTCTGCAAATTCGCCAGATAGCGGCTCAGCAAAATATTCCCGATCGATATTTAGAACAGTTGCTGGCTACCATGAGACGCTGCGGGTTGATTCGCAGCCAGCGGGGAGCTAAGGGCGGTTACCTGTTGGCGCGGGAACCCTGGAAAATAACACTGCTAGATATTCTCAACTGTCTCGAAGGCTCTGAGTTCGATCGCTCCGAAAAAGACTCGCCTGCTCAAACTGTAGAAAGTGCTGTGATTTGGGAAGTTTGGCAAGAAGCTCGATCGGCAGCCAACTCCGTTTTGCAAAAATATACGCTACAGGATTTGCGCGAAAAACGCAATGGCAGGCGGCAGCTCGATATTATGTATTACATCTAGTTAGTATTGGCAACTAGGAATTAAGATTTACTTTCAACAACCAACTGACAAAAATTATGCGCATTGCTGGCGACATTACAGAATTGGTGGGGCACACACCCCTGGTACAACTCAACCGCATTCCCCAAGCCGAAGGTTGCTTGGCTCGGATTGTAGTCAAACTCGAAGGCATGAATCCGGCTGCATCGGTGAAAGATCGCATCGGTGTCAATATGGTGCATCAAGCCGAGAAAGAAGGGCTGATTACTCCGGGTAAAACAGTTTTAGTCGAACCGACTTCTGGAAATACCGGAATTGCTCTAGCAATGGTGGCGGCTGCTAAGGGCTACCAGTTGATTTTGACAATGCCGGATACAATGAGCACCGAACGCCGATCGATGCTACGGGCTTACGGAGCTCAACTCGAACTGACTCCCGGCATTGAGGGGATGAGCGGCTGCATCCGCCGCGCTCAAGAGATTGTAGACAAAACTCCGAATGCTTATATGTTGCAGCAGTTTCGGAATCCATCGAACCCAGAGGTGCACCGTTTAACAACGGCTGAGGAAATTTGGGCAGATACCGACGGCGAAGTTGATTTCTTGATTGCTGGAGTCGGCACTGGCGGCACGATTACGGGTGTTGCAGAGGTGATTAAGTCCCGCAAACCCGAGTTTAAGGCGATCGCGGTGGAACCGGCAAACTCTCAGGTACTCTCAGGCGGCAAGCCAGGGCCTCACAAAATTCAAGGTATCGGTGCTGGTTTTATCCCGCCGGTGTTGAATGTCAATGCGATCGACGAAGTGATAATTGTTACGGATGACGAGGCGATCGCCTACGGGCGCCGTTTAGCCCGAGAAGAAGGACTTTTGTCTGGGATTTCTAGCGGTGCGGCGCTGTGTGCAGCCTTGAAAGTGGGCAAGCGTCCCGAAAATGCAGGCAAATTGATTGTGATGATTCAGCCGAGTTTCGGCGAACGTTATCTGAGCACTCCCTTGTTCCAAGATCCTGAACTCAATTTGGCCGTGGCTGTCAACTAAACTAGGCTCTGGCTCAGTCGCAGAAACTGACCGCAGGGCGTACAGGCTACGCCCTGCATGGGTTTCGCTCGCAGTTGACAGCTTGAGTATGGCAATTAAACCGTCGATTAGTAACGGGTCTACTTTTTATTCATGACGTTATTTACGTCCGAGGCCAGTGTGGCGGTTGCTGTAGATTGTCGATCGCGATCGAGCAACCGCCCGTCAGGTGAGGCTTCTCCCATTGCACAAACCCCGAAAGTTACGCGCGTGCGAAGCTATCCCGTAGGGAATCGTCCGCGATTTGGTAAAGAAAACTCAGAACATCCTGCTGCTGTGCGAGTCGGTCAAACTTTCTGCGGGTATTGGCGTGCAAGTAAGGTTATAAATGCAATTAACGGGACGGATAAGACAGAACTTTAAGACTATAGCTAAATACACAAATCCCTAGACATCACACAAAAAATATCCTATAATCCAAGCATGGAACTTTACATTTATTTTAACCTAAACACGGTTTCTGAAGCTACAAAATAAAAATTACCAAAGATTAAAAATTCCGAACTAGCCTGAAAAATATTTGAATGTGAATAGATATTGCTAGCGGAGTAATTCAACAAATGCCAGCTATATGACAATTATAAAAATGTAAAAGTAATCGCTTTCAATTCAATGTTGCTTTACTTTTAAACATTACTTGACTCCGAGCATTTTTTTCAACATACTTAAATCAACGCTTCCGACTTCTGCTACATAAATCCCTCATGTGGCTCGGCTTGCTACTTCAAAAGCATCAATGTTTTTCTCAAACAGTTTTTCTCAAAAAGATTTATGATACTCTGAAAACAGAGGTTTTTTACCTAAAAAATTGGCATTCATATCAGATAAATACATAGTATTAGCAAATAATGATATTTTTGTCAAGCCGTTTTTTGCAGAGTATCCAGATTTCAAGGAAATAACAGCGTGTCTTCCGTTATCAACCACTACAAAACCCTAAAAATTAGCCCAACCGCAACCCAAGCCGAGATTAAACAAGCATACCGCCGTTTAGTCAAATTATTTCATCCAGACAGCCAGAGTGCGACGGCGGGTCACGAAGAGATTATCCGCCTCAATGCAGCCTATGAAATATTAGGAGACGCACAGCAAAGACAATCTTACGATCGCCAAATTTCCCAGCCCAGCGAAGAGCAATCACCCTGGACAGCAAGCGTCAGCCGCCAGCAACAACAAGCCGCACGGGATGCCGACGAACAAATGGAACAGTGGCTGATTAAAGTATACAAGCCAGTCAATCGAATGCTCAACAGCATTTTGAAGCCGCTGAAAAAGGAAATAAACGAATTGTCAGCAGATCCCTTCGATGACGAACTGATAGAAAAGTTTCAAGCTTATATCGAAAGCAGCCGCGAGTTTCTTTCAAAAGCTCAGAACTTTCTAAGGGCGATGCCAAATCCATCTAATGTAGCTGGAGTGGCGGCCCATCTCTACTACTGCATCAATCAAGTGAGCGACGGGATAGAAGAATTGCATTTATTTACCCTCAATTATGACGATCGCCACTTGCACACAGGTCAAGAACTCTTTAGAATTGCCGCTAGACTCCGGCGGGAAGCACAGGATGAATTAAAAGTTAGAAGTTAGCGAATAAGTTATTCGTTATTTGTAGTAGTCTGTAGGGTGCGTCGCTCTTCGATATTGGATATAACTTGCTGAAATACGGGTGGCGATGCACCCTACACGAAAGTTCAGATTGTCTGTATCACATATATATGGAATATACTAGACTTGAATTGCATAAGTCTTCGATCGATACAGAAACCGCAGATGTCAGA